>CAZMHW010000560.1:0-2908 GCA_964566105.1 uncultured Akkermansia sp. | reverse complement strand
GTTTTAAACTGGAAATTGCAGCACAATGTCCTTCATCATACTTATACCAACCTGTCGGGTTTCGACGAGGATATTGATTCGAAAGGACCCATTCGTTTATCGGAACAGAAACCTTTAAAAAAATACCACCGCTTTCAGTTTATTTATGCCTTCTTTTTTTATGGTCTAATGACCATTGTAATGCTGACTAACGATTTTTCCCGCTTGCGTAAATACTCGAAAATGGGCTTGTTGGATGCGCAGAATAAAAAAATAAAAAAGGAATACACTAAAATGCTTGTTAGAAAAATTATTTATTTAACGGTTATTTTTGGCCTGCCTCTTTGGTTAACTCCTTTTTCTTTCTGGCAGGTGTTTCTTGGCTTTTTTGTGATGCATTGGGTAGCGAGTATCATTCTGAGTTTTATTTTTCAAATGGCGCACGTGGTAGAAGGTGCAGAACAACCTGAAGTGCATCCTACTATCCAGACGGAATGGCATGTACATCAAATGAATACTACCAGTGATTTTGCAAGGGACAATAAACTATTAAGCTGGTACGTAGGTGGTTTAAATTTTCAGGTAGAACACCATTTGTTTCCGGGAATTTGTCACATACATTACAAAAAACTGGCACCAATTGTAGAACGCACAGCAAAAGAATATGGCGTCACCTATCATTCTCAGCCCAGTTTCAGAGCCGCTTTGTTTTCTCATATTCAGCGTTTAAAAGAGTTGGGGAGGGCTTAGGATTTAGTCCACGACCAGTTTTTTTGTGCCAAGTAGTTTTTTGTCATCACTCACCTGAACAAAATACACTCCTTTTGACAAGCGTTCGAGTTTAATACTCACAAGGTTTGTGTGAACGTTTTTTTCACTTATTACTACTTGTCCCAGGGAGTTGATTATACGGATGTTGAGTTCTTCCATGTCTTCATCAAAACGGATCTCCGTTATTTTGGATGCAGGGTTTGGAGCCATAGTGAACTTATTTACTGGTGACATTATTCGCGTGACAGAAGTTGTTACTGCCGTATTTCCCCTAAACAACGCGTACATGGCGCTGTTTGAATTGTCGTAGTTTAACTCCATTATGTTTTCCTGTGCGCTTAACCCAACGGGAAAGGACGGACTTAAGACAACGTTTCCGGTGTCAACATTAATGGAATAGAGATGGTTGGAGCTGCTTAGGGTGTAGCGCCGGTTAATTTCATCGAAGGCCTTATGACTAGAGGTGGTGCCACTAAAACTGTAAGTGCCGACAACCGAATACGTACCATTTGAAGGGTTTATCTTAACTACTTTAATTGGATTAGCTGAGAGAATGCCGTAGGCGTAACCGTTTACATTATCAAAACACACGGAACCAAAAGGAGCGGTGGACGTGGGAACGGAGGTAAGACTCCCCGTAATCACATTCATAGAGTAAAGTACGGCACCGCTTTGTGTATAAAAATTATGAGTTGATTCGCTGAAGAAAGTCGTTCCACTCCCAAAACCATAAAAGGGCAGAGTATCAATAAGGGTGGTGCCCGCGGTGCTTAGGTTTATTGACACTAAGAGCGTTTTGTTAATGGAGTTCTTGTGTTCAAGTCCGTAAATTTTGTCGCTGCTGTTGTCATAGTGAAGTTCACCTATATTGGCGGTGTATGCAGGTGATGAAATAAGTGCTCCCGTAAGGGCGTTAACACAAACCAGATGATTTTGTCCTAAAGCATCAAGAGCAATAAAAATAAAGCGGTGATGGTTTTTGTCGAAGGTGCTTCCATTTTGCGCAATACCATATATCCCAGGAATGCTATCAATCTCTGTGTGAACGCCGGTAGACGGGTTTATCTGAGCAATAAATACATGTTGCGCCTGTGAAATTAATCCGGTAAGTAAGGATAAAAGGAATAAAAGTGTTTTAAAGTGTTTCATAGTCATTGGGTTTAGCGAAAACAACTTAGGTTAATAAAGATCAAAAGAACTCTACTAAAATTACGGACTACATTTGTTAAAACAAAATATTAAAATAAAGTGCTGCCTTCATAGGGCACTCGGAGTGTTTCCGTAAATCGGCATTCAAGAGATATCCAAAAAGATTAAGCTCTGGGTACTAAAAGCCAACAGTCAGGCAGGGTTTTCCTGTAGTATTATTTTTTTGATCAGCGCAATCTGTCCCAAATGGTAATGCAAGTGCTCAATCATGCCCGCCAGGTTCCGGTAATACGTGCCGTATTTAGCATCCGTAAAGTTTTTATTTAAGATGGTATCGGGGAGTTGTTCTATGAGAGCAGCTGCAGTTTCCACATCCTTCCATACTTTATCTAAAAACAGGTTCCAGCCTTCCTGCGATTTAATGGGTGGATGCGCAAAGCTGAGTTCGTCTTTGGCATCCAGGGCATTCCCCTGTAGTACCTGGCACTGAACCCTAACGTAATAGACCGTATGTTGTACAAGTGTGGCAATGCTGTTAAAAGAATAGACCTGTGCAGTGGCCTGTTGCCAGCTGAGCCCGGCCAGCGTGTCTTTATAGTTGGAGCAGGTCCAGTTGCCTCCAAAATAAACATCTCTCAAATGTTTGGCTATTTGTAAGCTTAAGGTCATGTGCTTTTTATTTAGTTTCCGGAATTCCCGCGTTGCATCCCATGGCGCTGTAATAGTTAATGGCAGTTTCAAGGTCATATGTAATGAACTGATACTTTTCCCCGTCTTTCATTTTGGTAATAATGGTGTAGCGTTTACCGCGGAGTTTTCTTTTGGTCATGATAAAAACCTTAAAAACATCCGAAAATACAATGACTTTTTTCCTGGTGAATTTTAATGACTTGTCATCCAACGCGATGTACTTTTCTTTAAAATCATTTTCTAACATTAGCTTCTTAATCTTCTCTTTGCTATCCGGACCTAATTTATCGCAAGGCGTCTTCTCATATCTGTGATAGGA
>CAZMHW010000559.1:303-2911 GCA_964566105.1 uncultured Akkermansia sp. | reverse complement strand
GTACAGTATGTCCTGATTCCACGACGCTGGTAGCCCCTGTTTTTAATCCTCCTGTGCCTGTCATTGGCCCAATACCACCTTTGTGCGATAACGCGGCAACGGTGGCTTTAACGGCGAATCCAAGCCTGAACGGAGTCTGGTCGGGGAATTTGGGCGTCTCTCCGCAGGGAATCCAAACTCCTTCTTTAAATGTTATAGGAACAAACACCGTTACCTATAGTTCGGGGCAGGGCACCTGTGTTGCGTCCAGTTCAAAAACATTCCACGTATCACATTTTAATCCCGCGACACTAACAGGAACTATTGCTCATTTGTGTTTTAACAGCAGCACGGTCAACTTAATGAGTATTGTGCAAAATACTAATGGCTCGTGGTCGGGTTTTAGCGTAAATGGAAATAATGTATTTAATCCTTCGGGACTTCCAACAAACACCTATAATCTCCACTATCACACGATTTCGTTCCCAAACACGAATTTGTGTATTGATTCCAGTCGCATTTCAGTATCTGTTTTAAACCCTCCAACACCAACGATTACGCAAGCAGGTCCATTTTGTAATACAGGACCGGCAGTTCAGCTGTCTGTGACCCCGGCTACCGGGCACTGGATTAACTCTTCGTATTTGTCTGGGACAGGTGTTTTTACCCCTTCACTGAGTGGGGTTGGCGGTAACGTAGTTAACTATGTAACCGGAACAAGCACCTGTTTTGTTCAGCAATCGAAAATTATTAATACGGAGGCTTTCGTCTCAGCCGCAATCACTTCAGGGATTGCAGATCAGTGTAATTCGGGGGCTTCAATAAACCTCTCACCGTATACAGTTAGCGGTTCAGGTACCTGGGTTGGTCCTGGAATTCAAGGGAGTAATTTTAATCCCGGAAACAGTGGCGCAGGTACTTTTACCTTGACATATCAAACTGCCTCTTTCCCCAGCGGACTGTGTCCGGATAACGCGACCGTTTCTGTGAGGGTGTTTTCTTTGGCGGCACCTGCTATAACGAACGTTGGCCCGTTGTGTACTAATGCACAGCCGGTTCAATTGCAGGTTAGCCCTCTGGGCGGAATATTCGCAAGCGGAACAAGCGGACTTATTACTCCGTCGGGCCTTTTTGATCCTTCAAGAGCGGGTATTGGCGACAATTTTATTACTTATAGTATTTCAGCAGGACCCTGCATCGCAAACGCACAGATAAAAATTCCTGTTGAACAGTTCATCTCTGCTGCCTTCGGAAATCAGGGAGCTTTGGCTTATTGTAAAAATGCGCAGGCTTTTAATTTGGACGGACTTGCGCAAAATCCCGGAGGTATTTGGGCTGGCTCCGGCGTTACAGGTTTAAACATGTTTGATCCTTCAAAAGCAAATATTGGAGATAATTTAATTGTGTACCAAACACATTCCTCGCCTTCTACCTTGTTATGTCCTGATCAAAGTACAGTGATCATTAAAGTTAAAAATGTTCCTGTAATCAACGCGGTGAGTAATGTGAATTCAGGTTGCGCCCCTTTAGCGGTAACGTTTTCAGCTAGCAGTAATTCAAATGGGTTGTCGTCGTGGAACCTGGGTGACGGAGAAGTACCGAAAACGGACATGAATTTTAACCATGTTTTTAATAATCCGGGGACTTACACGGTAGTTTTTAATTTTTCAGATGGTGAAGCTCTTGGATGTTCTGTGCAAACTGTGCTTTCCACTCCAATTATTGTTCACGAACAACCAAAGGCGGATTTTAGGGTGGAGCCGGAAGAAATAACCATTGCAAATTCAGACATCACACTCACAAACCTGAGCAGTAATATTCACAATAATTATTATCAATGGACGATTACCGGACTTAATCAGGTATCTGAAATAAGTCCCACAATTAATTTACCTGCAATTGGCAGGTATGAAATTACTCTGAGCGCCTCAACAATATATGGATGCAAGGATGCGATCAAAAAAACAGTAGAGGTTAAGAATGATTTTCACGTATTTATTCCTAATTCCTTTACACCAAATGCCGATGGAACGAATGATGTGTTTTTCCCGGTCTTTTCGCCTTACGGACTAGACTACAAAACCTACAGCATGGAGATCTATGATCGTTGGGGACATGAGGTATTTCGTAGTACGGACGTTACAAAAGGTTGGAACGGCGGAATTCAGAACAAAGAGGATGTGTTCGCCAAAGAAGATAGTTACGTTTATAAACTTAAATACAAAGATCTCGACGGCAGAGTTTACAGTAAAACGGGTTATGTAGTTTTGCTGCGCTAGTAACAGATAATTTCTGAACGACACAAACTTCACTTCTACGTTTTGAAAACATCACAAAAAAAGCCGTTTCTTTTGAAACGGCTTTTTTTTAAAGGGATAAGTACTATTGATTCACTAAAAGTTTGAACCCTTTTCCATGAATATTAATAATTTCAACTTTGGTATCGTCTTTTAGGTATTTACGAAGTTTTGCGATGTACACATCCATGCTTCTGCCATTAAAATAGTTGTCGTCATGCCAGATCGATTTTAAAGCAAAAGTTCTGTCTAAAACATCATTTTTGTGAATGCACAGAAGGCGTAACAACTGACTCTCTTTAGTAGTGAGTTTTTGTTCAACACCGTTATGC
>CAZMHW010000559.1:0-293 GCA_964566105.1 uncultured Akkermansia sp. | reverse complement strand
TATTTCCCTACTTTAAAATCAACATCTTCACCTTCAGAAGAACGCATTTTATTTGTACGACGAAGAACTGCCGTCACACGGGCCAGTAACTCTTCCATGCTGAAAGGTTTGGTAATATAATCGTCCGCCCCTGCATTGAAGCCATCTATAGTATCCTCTTTCATGCTTTTAGCAGTTAAGAAGATAATAGGAACGTTTTTGTCAACAACCCTGATTTCTTTAGCAAGCGTTAATCCGTCTTTAACCGGCATCATCACGTCCAAAAGAAGTAAGTCAAAAGTTCCCTTGAAGAA
>CAZMHW010000558.1:0-2912 GCA_964566105.1 uncultured Akkermansia sp. | reverse complement strand
TTCTTTTAAAACCTGTATTTTTTCGGTGGCTTCCAACTGCTGCAAAAACTATTACCGGCATCAGAACGTGGTAAAAAACAGTCACGAAGAATTATTTTACACCGAAGATAAAGTAAACGAACACCACTTTTTAAACGTAGCGGGGAAACTGGATGCCCTTGAATTCCGAAAAATGCTGGAAGAAGTTTTAAATGAACTCCCGCCCGAAAAAAAGGAAGCCTTTATTTTAAAATACCAGGAAGAAAAAACCATAGCCGAGATCGCGCAGATTCAGGATTGTCCGGAAGGCAGCGTGAAATCGCGCTTACACTACACGTTAAAAATACTGGAAGAAAAGTTACACATGTTTAACCCTGTTATTCAATGACCATGAACACACCTACACATTTTGAAGAGCTGTTGAAAGAATCCCTTTCCCACGATACCGCCGGCATTGCTACTCCGGATCCCCTGCTGGTATTTGAAGCCAGACAAAAAGTGCTTTCCCGTAAAAAGGAAGCCAGAAGCCCACGTCATCTGATGCAAAACATCCTGCAGTTCTTTACCCTGGAATTACGTTTTTATCATGTGGGACTTTCCCTGCTTCTGATCTCTGCCGGCTTTTTTTATGTAAATGAACCTAATTACAGTGGCCATGTAAATTCAGAACTCAGCGCCTACCATGATGCCTTGTCCACCGCTAACTCCACCATCTCTGTCAACAGTTCCACCATGCTCACGAGTATTCCCACACTGGTAATCCGCAACTAACCTCCTTAACTTATTATTTATTAAACTGCTTTAAACGCTCCGGCGTAACGCATAAACCTTGCCCGAAAAATATGAAAACAGAATTCCGTTTGAGTCGTTCACCTTAATTACCGAATGTAAACAACCTTTACCTTCCTGATCTAAAAAACACCCGAGAGCGGTGCCGGGAGCGTATTGCCGTGTTTTAACCACAAAGGATGCAAAGGCACTACTCTGCGGACTTTGTGTTGACTCTTCTCTTAGTGGTCTTTGTGGTTTAAAACGTTTGCAACCCACCACAGTTGCAAAACCACCCCACGTGCGTTGTTGAACGGAGTGAAACATCTGCCCGTGCGCTGGAAGTACAATTGCCAAAACACTTGTAGATAATTCGTTCCGTTCAGAAAAACACATTTGATAAAAACAATAAAACAATTCATCCATGAACACAAAAAAACTTAACCTCAAAACACCTACCCTTCCGCCACTCCAAAAAGAGTTCAGGTACTTTACCTTCCTCAGTCAAAAATCAGCATTGATTCTGATAGGCCTGGTAGGATTTGTGTTTTACATCACCTCCGTAAATGGGGAGTATGCCCTCGACGACGGCATCATCATTCACCAGAACGATCACGTCGTAAAAGGCGTGCGTGGCATCAAAGACATTCTTACCAAAGACGCTTACGAAAGTTTTTACCGCCGGATGTGCGCCACCGATCAATTGGCTGGTGGACGCTACCGTCCCCTTTCCGCGGTAAGCTTCGCCATCGAACAGGAATTTATTGGCGCCTACCGCACAGGTCTGTATTCGAAAGTAGAAGACTCCAATAAAAACAATGTGCTGGATAAAGACCAGGTGAACTTCATTACCCCCTGCGGCCGTCCGGAAACCAATTACGAATTCAATGAATTTGTGGATCTGAACGGTAACAATCTGGTGGAAGGAAACGAATGTGTGGCGTGTTGGGACAAGAATAAAAACTTTCACAACGACCGTGAGGAAGATGTGAACGATGACGGACTCTTTAATGAATTGGATTGCCAGCTTTATGGCGCCGGTATAAGGCATTTTAATAACATCTGGACCTTTGCTTTGGGCTGTATGTTGTTGTATCTGCTGTTCTCACGGTACTTTTTCAGAAGTAATCCCGATCTGGCTTTTCTGGCAGCACTGCTCTTTACCATGCACCCCATACACTCCGAAGCCATTGCGAATGTAAAAAGTCGCGACGAAATTTTCTCCCTCATTTTTATTTCCCTCACTTTTTTTTACAGTTTCAGATACATCGAAACAAAACAGGTGAAAGATGTTTTTTGGGCCTGTCTCACCTTTTTACTCGCGCTTCTCTCCAAAGAATACGCGGTCCTCTTGCTGTTCCTTGTTCCTCTGTCGGTTTACTTTTTTACCGAAAATGATTTTGATTTTAAAACCTTTTTTAAAACCGCTGAATTCCGCCAAACACTTTTTATAGCCCTGGCTTTTGTTTTCTGCGCGTTTATGATGACGTATCTGAAACGTGATTTCGACATGCATGCCTTACCCGGAGCCAAACCCATTCGTTCGTTCTGGTTGTTCCCATTTCTTTACATTTTAATTGGCATTTATTTTTTAGGTGCGAACAAAAAGAACAACTTTTTGAAACTCATCAGCTGGTTATTTTTCGTGACCCTGATTTATATTGCCATGCGGTGGATGGCAGTAAAACTCAAACCCGGCGTTCCGGATACGGAGATTCTGAATAATCCGTATTTACTGGCAACCGGCGAAGAACGTTTTTGCACCAAAACCTATGTCCTGTTAAAATACCTGATCCTGCAACTCTTCCCTCATCCCCTCTCCTCCGATTATTCTTTTAATTCCATTTTGTACCGGCACTTTAACAGCTGGGATTTTATCCTTTCGCTTGTTATCCACATTGGTCTTGTGATTGCCGCTGTGTATTACACCCTCAAAAAACATCTGCTGGGTTTTGCCTGCATGACCTATATTCTGTTTGGCTTACTCATTGCGAACATTCTAATGGATATTGGTGCCACCATGGGTGAACGTTTGATCTTTCACTCCTCCATTGGTTTTTGTATCGCCGTTTCTTTTTTGCTCCTGAAACTTTTTGATAGACTTTCGGTGATCAGTCTTCCGGTAAAACAAGTTACTCTGACAACCATCGTGTTAGTTGTCGGTC
>CAZMHW010000557.1:0-2913 GCA_964566105.1 uncultured Akkermansia sp. | reverse complement strand
ACTAAACACGAACAGGAGACATGAGGTCGATAAAAAACAGAGGAGACGGTTCATTTAAAAATTTAGCGCAAAAATAATGATAATTTAGTTGAAGGGGCTAACTTTTGGTGGGATCTGTTTTATTCTTATGGGAGGTTTTAATGGCTATTGTCCTTAAGCAGGAGTTCAGAATTATTTCTGGTATTGACAGGTTAGGTTAAATGCAGGAAGATAAATCCTGAACTCCTATGCTAAGGGACTACAAAAATAACAGGATCAGTTATTTCAAAAACTCCAATTTAGAGAATTGATAATTTCTTAGCGGAAGTTTAACGCAAAACAGTGTAATCAAAAAAAATTAACACATGAGTTAGATTTAATTAAGGATATTTGAATGAGGATTTTATTTGAAAACATTCTACATGTATGCAGCTCTGTGATGTCTTACTAAAAAGCAGTCAAATGAAAAAAAACATTCTTGTTATAATGGCTCTGTCACTGGTAGTTTCAGCAAAGGCACAAAAAGTAAAGGAATCGCAAGTCCCAAAAGCAGTGACAGACTCTTTTAAAATGAACTTTCCGGGTGTAAAAGTGGAAGCATGGGAAAAAGAAAAGAACGGTGATTTTGAGGCGGAGTTTGATCTCAAAAAACAGGAATGTTCAGCCACTTTTAGTGCAGATGGGATCTTAAAAGAAACGGAACGCGAGTTGAGATCTTCCGCCATATCAAAACAGGCAGGTGATTACATCGCGCAGAAATATCCCGAATATAAAATAGTAGAGCTGTGTGAGATCCTTAAAGCAGATAAAACCACTGTGTATGAAGTGGAAGTAAAAAAAGGAAAACAACACAAGGATCTTCTTTTTGATGGCCAATGGAATTTTATGAAAGAAGAAATAGAAACAAAGGACTAACGTTTTTTTTTCAAAAACTTATTTTAGTTCTCTTAATAGTGCCATGAAGTTTTGTTAAAAGGTAAAAGGTTTAACACCATTCTCAGAATCTGTTTTAACAAATTAATTTTTTCGCTCAATTGTTCCTTAAAAACACTCAGTTAATCCCCTAAAAGGGTGTTTAAATAAATATTACCATATTTTTTGGGGGTAAGCTTGTCATTTTCCGTCATAGTTACAGATTGCTCAATTAAACTAAACAAAACTGGCTATGAAAGAAGAATTACTCAAATTGTATCAGGACATTCAACCAAATTTTAAAACGGTTGTCGGCACTTTTCCCGGAGATGACCTTGCGGGTCCTTTTTTAATGTCGCCCGACCTTCATTACAGAAAACAAAGAAAACCGCTGTTAATTGTGGGACAGGAAACAAATGGCTGGACTTATCACATTGATGAGATCCAGAAACAAATGGATACTTATGAGGAATTTAATGTAGGTAAAGGTTTTGACACCACTACCTTTTGGAATGTGACCCGCCGTGTAGAACGCGCCCTGGGAAATGATCCGCATTCCTGCGCCTGGACCAATCTGAGCAAATTTGATCTGTATGGTGGAAAAGCCTATGGCAAATATGAAAAGGTGATTTCCTCCCTGGATAAAATCATTGTAGATGAAATTAAAATAGTGCAGCCAAAAGTATGTTTGTTCTTTACAGGACCGGATTTTGACACCCGCCTCAAACGGATTTTTACAGGTGTGGAATTTGAACCTATTGGCAACTGGAATGTAAAACAATTTTGCAGGCTCAAACATCCTTTGTTACCGCACCATACCTTCCGCTCTTACCATCCTAAATCGCTGCGCTTAAGAAGACTGGAAGATAATTTTATTGACTTTCTGGCGAAAATGGACGCGAACTAGTTTCTAATCTAAACCCGAAAAAAATGTACTTCAAAATGGATCTCATACTCAATAGCATTGTTTTTTACTTTGTGATAGTAGAGGACAGTAAAGCGGATCATTCTTTTTTAAGAAAGGCCATTCACAGAGTTGTACCGCAGGCTATTGTCGAATCTATCTACAATGGTGAGGAAGCCCGTAATTTTTTTAGCAGTTGTAAATCCACTCCCAATCTGATTTTTTTGGATGAGAACATGCTCAAAATGGCCGGGGAAAGTACCATCGCTCTTATCAGAAAAGCGGAAAGTCTGGCGCAGGTGCCGCTTATCTTTTTATCAAACACTGTTAACGAGAGTCAGAAAAAAGATTTAAAAAAACAAGGTGTCAGCGATTTTTATGCTAAACCGTATGAACCAGTGTATCTTGTAAAGATTGTAGGAGAGGTGAATAAAAAATGGCTGAAATAAATTAAAAAAAATAGAAACATGAGAATCGAGGAAAAAAAGTATTCAGTGCTTATTGTGGAGGATGATCCCGGTGACCAGTTCTTATTACAAAATGCCATTGCCGAGATTAATCCTGCCATTAAAGTATACCTTGTGCATACAGGGCGGCAAGTGGTTGAATTTCTCCTGAAAGAGAGAGTCTATTTTGATCTGAACCGACAGCAAATGCCGGACCTGATCATTGCCAATGTAAAATCTGATTTTTTCTGGTTAAACGATCTGGAAGAAATCCGTAAACACGATAAATTTAAAGGAATCCCTATTTATTTGTTTTCTTCCTACGATTCTGATTTGTTTAAGAACAAAGCCCTTGAACTCGGTGCCAATGGTTTTTACAGAAAACCCTATACTTTTCTGGATCTTAAAAACATCATGAACGTGCTTCTCGAAAAAACAGCAGCCTGATCAGCTATTCAATGCTTCTTTGAGAAAAATCTGAATTCTTTTTTCATTTCCAACGATCCAGACCACGTCGTGTAATTCAAATACCTGATGCGATTCCGGGTTGAGCAAGTGTTTTCCTTTTCGTTCAATACCCACCACGAGTCCCTTTGTTGTTTCGCGGATAGAAGAGTTACGAATGCTTTTGTTGAGTAATACCGACTGTTTACCAACGGTAAAGTGGTGGAG
>CAZMHW010000556.1:0-2934 GCA_964566105.1 uncultured Akkermansia sp. | reverse complement strand
TACGTGCTTTGAAATGGCGGGCCGACTCACGTCAAAATTTTCAGCAACGGCGTTCAGTGTTAAGCTTTGTACCGCCAGCAGCCCGAGAATCGCTCTGCGTGTGGGATCGGCGATGGCTTGAAAAACATCTCTTCTCATTTTTTTTAAATTAAATGTAACAATTCGGTTACGAATATATGTGTAACAAATTGGTTACGCAAATTTATTTTTGAATTCTTAAAAGAAGTCGGGAGAATACAACAAACAAAGAACATTAAAACGGGGTCAGTTATTTTTCGAGATTGTTTTTAAGATTTCCGAGTCCTTTTTCCAAATCAGGCCCAAGGATTTTGTCCATGTTCATAAAGAGTTTCATAATATTCATGGGATATGGCATGTGTCCTTCAAATCCCCAGGTCACTTTGGTGCTGTTTTCAGAACTTGCCTGAGTCGACATAAAAGCTTTGGCCTCTCCTTTAAAAGGTTTAATAAAATGGAGATCAAAATCCACACGTTCTCCTTCAACAATCTTACTGATGATCTGTTCACCCTTTCCAACATCTTTCATCTCGCTGTCCCAGGCTGATTTAGCTCCCACTGTGCCATCGGTTCCGGTGAACTCCTGTTTCATCTTTGGATCCATCATAGACCACACATTAAAAGAGTTATGGTTCTTAAGTAATTTAATATAATCAAACACTTCTTGTTTGGGTTTGTTAATGCTCAACACACGTTCTACAGAGTAATCCTTCTTTACAAATAAGGCAGTTACAAGCACCAGAACGATCAGGATGAGGATTCCGAGGAGTATTTTTTTCAGGATTTTCATACGTGTTTTTTTAGGGTAATAAAATTAAAAATTAATTTGAGAGGAAGATGTTAAATATATAGATATATGATTAATTAGATACTTACAATTTAAAAATCCAGTTCATACCAAACTGGTCCGTTAACGCGCCAATGGTTCCATCAAAGAATGTATGCAACGGGTGGGTGACTTTACCACCTACAGACAGGTTATTAAAAAAGTCGTTTATTTCTTTTTCGTTGCTGCAGTTCAGGGCCAATGAAATAGCGTTACCATTTACAGTTCCTTCTTTTGGGGCCATGTCAGAGCCCAGCAAGACCAGGCTGTTTTTTACGAGACTGGCGTGAAGGATATTTTTCCGGACCTCTTTTGGCCATTGTTCTGCCATGGGGGAGTCTTCAACACTCATCAGGGTAAGCTCTCCGCCAAGACAGTTTTTGTAAAAGGTCATGGCCTCGCGGCAATTGCCATTAAAGGTCAGGTAAGCGTTGATCTGTGTCATGGTGAAAGTTTTAAAACCTGTAACAAAAGTAATCAGGAGTACTTTAAAACTCAGGTGCTATAACGCCAATGTGAGGGGTTGATTGCGACAGGAATTATTTTTATTTTTACTTTATGCATAAAACAAAACACATCTCGGTACTTGTTCCTAAGGGAGCGGCTTCTTTAGCCTGTATTGACGGAGCGTATAAAGCCTTCACGACCGTAAATGATTTTTTAGTGGCAAAAGGTAAGGCCCCTTTATTTACGGTGCAACTTGTTGGCCTCGACAAAGAAGCACATGCGTATGACCGTTTTTTTACCGTTTTGCCTGACGCGTGTTTGGGAGAGATTACAAAAACAGATCTCATCGTGATTCCCGCGGTGAATGGCAAATGGGAAGAGGTGATTGAATTAAACAAAGCATTTTTCCCCTGGATTGCAGAACGTCATGCCAAAGGCGCTGAAGTAGCGAGTTTATGTGTTGGGGCGTTTTTATTAGCATCTACGGGTCTGGTTGCAGGAAAAAAATGCGCGACACACTGGATGGCCGAAAACGATTTTCGTAAAATGTTTCCTGATGTAAATCTCGTGGCAGAGAAAGTGATTACCGACGAGCAGGGCGTGTATTCCAGTGGTGGGGCCACTTCATTCTGGAATCTGTTATTATACATTATTGAAAAATACACCGACCGTGAAATGGCTGTGCAGGCAGCCAAATATTACGAAATAGAAATTGACAGATCCAGCCAGTCCTCTTTTATTATGTTTAAGGGACAAAAGGAACACGAAGATGAGCCGGTGAAACGCGCACAGGAATTTATTGAAAATAATTTTCAGGATAAACTCACGGTCGATCAGTTGGCGGATATGTTTGCTTTGGGCAGAAGAAGCCTGGAGAGACGTTTTAAAAAGGCGACTTCCAATACAGTAGTGGAATACATACAACGTGTAAAAATGGAGGCCGCTAAAAAAAGTCTGGAGACCGGTGCCAAGAACGTGAATGAAGTGATGTACGATATTGGCTATTCTGACATAAAAACATTCCGCACAATTTTTAAAAAAGTAACGGGACTCTCACCGATTGAATACAAAAATAAATACAGCCGGGAAATGTTGTTTGCCTCCTGAGGTTTTACAACAGCTGGTTGCACAAGAACCCATAACTTGACAGAAGGTTTATTATTTCCTGTACGCAGGGGCTTTCGTCTTCCACTCTTAAAATTTTATCACAATCCTCCAGATCAAAATTGATCCGCGCTTCAGGAAAAAGCAAACGCAAGTGACTGATGAGGAAACGCGCTTGTTCCTGATTCTGAACATTGGTACTAAAAACTTCTACCATGTGAAAAGGTCTTTTATGTAGGAGCAAAGGATTACCCTGCAAAAATAAGAGGTGGAGGAAAGAAATATGCCGTGTGAAAACGACAATTCGAGGGGTGATTGCGACATGCTTCGGCTTCGCTCAGCATAACATGCTTCGACTCCCGAGGCAAGCTCGGGACAAGTTCGCTTAGCATAATTGGTTTCGTTTAACGTTACACAATTCAATGTCATTTCGAGCGGAGTCGAGAAATGAACTCTGGACGCTTCGTTCTCACACATCTTAAAAATGTAGACAAATAAAAAAGCCGGAGAAATTTCTCCGGCTTTTTAAAAAAAAATTG
>CAZMHW010000555.1:1629-2938 GCA_964566105.1 uncultured Akkermansia sp. | reverse complement strand
GTGTGGTCCCTGGTTTTCCACGATCATGCCGTGCAGGTAAAAAATATAGTGTTGTGCACGTGCTGCTGTGAGAGCAAAAAAGAATAGAAAAATGAGCGTTTTTTTCATGCGTGGTTTAATGAATGGAAGAAGCAAGAAGTAGAATAAAGATACATTTTATTTAAACCACTTCTCAGGAGGGCAGCTGGATTTTTTCTCCCAAAAATTTCGGTTCTGTTCCAAATAGATAATCCGCAAAAACCTTCACACGCGCCAGTTTTTCCCGGATCTGGGTTCTTAAGCCAAACGATTTGCTTACATCTTTCGCGTTAAAACCAATGGCCGAAATACCTTCTCTTGACGCGATGTAGAGCGCTCTTTCGTTGTGAAATTGCTGTGATATAACAGTTACAGAGGATTGACCGAAAATTTCCTTTAATCTGACCATGGAATCAAAAGTTCTGAAACCCGCATAGTCAAGGTAAATGCAGGTGGAGTCTATTCCCGCTTTAATAAGATCGGTTTTCATCATCTGCGGTTCATTGTATTCTTTCCGGCTGTTGTCACCACTAATAACCAGGTAATTAATCTTTCCACTTTTAAGTAATTGTTCCGCAGCAATAATCCGGTAGCGGTAATAGGGATTTTCAGTGCCGCCGGAAAGGTATTTGGAAGTGCCAAGTAAGAGCCCGGTGGTGTTATGTGGAATATCGGCCGCACGTGTGTAAAGTTTCCCTTCGCAGGCTTTGCGGATGAAACGGTCGCACATAAAAATGGCCAGAACACCGAGTGTAATGGCCAATAAAGTAAGGAGAACCCATCTTTTTTTGCGCATGGCAGTTTTTTAATTTAGCTGACTATATAAATACGCTTTTACTTATTCTTCCATAGGATACCCTTTTGCTACCCAATCAGGTTTTATACCCTCAGGCAATTCAAGCACCTTGGCATTTTTAAAGCCGGCGGCGATCAAAACATCGTAAGCAGGTTTAATATTTGGACAGCTGGCATAAGAGCAGCAGCCACAATATACTACCACCGTACGGTTTTTATTTTCCATGGCTACCGATGATTTTAATTTTTCAAGGCCGGTAACACTGGTACCCCTTCCTACAAAAACTGCGGTTTTTATCTGTTCCATAGGCCCTACATTAAATACCAGGGGTTTATCCTTCGCGTTTGTTTGAATTTTTTCTGCCAGTTCTTTTGTTGGCATGAGTTGTTCTTTTTTCCAAATTGGAGTTTGGCTGTAGGACATTAAAATTCCTGAAAAAGCTAGTGCAAGTGTGAGTAAATGTTTCATAGATCTTTTTAATGGTTTTGTTTTTCA
>CAZMHW010000555.1:0-1619 GCA_964566105.1 uncultured Akkermansia sp. | reverse complement strand
ATGCAAAAAGGGTGCCGACAAGTTTTAAAAAAAGCCAAAAAATGCGGTTTAACCAGACCCGGTCTTTTAAAGAGAAGCCTCTTTTAGTTCAAGTAATACTTTAAGTCTCCTTAGGTAATGTCTGATTCTTGGCACATACCAGGCTCTCACCAGGAATCCGGGTGGAATAAAGGGTGAGATTTGCAGAAGATTATCGAGTGAAAAAGAAAGTTGTACGGTAAACAGGCAGGTGGTCGCATCCAGTTGTTCCACAGTACGAATACAGTGTACCCAGCTGGGATGGCTTTCCGGGGTCTCTACAACAAATTGTTGAGGCCGGTTCATCACCCGTATAACGGTGGGTGTTACAAATTTTAAATAGCGGTAAATACGCAGGTACTCAATAACCTGAGCTCCAACTTTTGGCGAACCGCTTACCTCCATACGTTCTACTTCCGGACGCCACTTCACATCATTACCGAGATCGCTGATGAAGTCGAATATTTTTTCGGGGGCAGCTTTAATCTCAATGGATTGGCGCATGGAGACAGATTTTCCGGAACGGTTTTGCCCGCTAGTGTTATTTAAATCAGATGCCATAGGCGAATTCAGGTGTAAATGTAATCAATTCGGCTATTGACCCTTGTAAGAGAATGCTGAAATAAGCGTAATTTTTGAAAGGAGGAGTTTGAAGTTCGTTAGCTATATAGGCTTTGTTAGACCAGCAAGTTTTTTAACGTTTGAAGTCGAGTTTTTTTTGCCGCAGTGCTGTTTTAAGTTTTGGAAGTGTGGTGGGACCAACACCGTGAAGGGCGAGTAATTCTTTTTCGCTATAAGTGGCCAGTTGCTCCAGCGTTTCAATACCTTCACGTTCAAGTGCTCTGCGTGCAGGTGCAGAAATCAACGAAAGAAAGCCATCTGCCGGACGTTTTAGTTCTTCGCAGACAGGGCAGGTAGGACAGTCACTGCTTTTGTAATAGGGATGGCCGTTTACACAGGTTCTTTTGGTTGCTTTGGAAGTGGTCATCGTTTTCTAATCTTTCGAAATTACAAAACCCGCATTTAGGAGCAAAATTGTACTCTGTTTTTTTACGTGAACCAAATCCCGTAAAATCTTACATGTGAAATATGCCCGGTGCAAACGAAAAGTTAAGGGGCTTTTCTTGCCGTTACTTTGTTCTGTAATTAATCCGCTTAACATGAAAACGTTTGCCACCCTTTTACTTATCTGTTCTCTCAGCCAGGCATCCTTGTCCCAGAACAAACAATTAACAAATCTTTCTACTTCTAAAGAGGCCAAAAACAGTTTGCTGTTTTATTCTCAGGAAGAAGATGCACTTGTTATAAAGGATACAAATTATATACACAGTGAGGTAATTGTGATTGAAAGTTTACCTTATTTCGATAAACTCACTATTCCTGTTTACATCGATCAGCAGACAAAAGGAACCTACAGTTTTAAAAAGCACGCTTCTCTCGAATTGCCAGAGTATTACTCCGTAATAATCGTAGATAAGCTTACCGGGCAGTCGTTTGACCTGAAAACACAAGAGTCTTATACCTTTCAGGTAACTAAAGACATTCCCGAACGCTTTGAACTTAAAATAGACAAGGTTAAAACAACCCTGACAGCCATGCGT
>CAZMHW010000554.1:0-2943 GCA_964566105.1 uncultured Akkermansia sp. | reverse complement strand
GGTTTAACTACTGCACGTCCTTTAAGATCCACGCCGTATTTTCCACCGGCAAAACCGGGACCTGAGCCCGGACCCGAACCCGGTCCATTACCTGTACCATTGCCACCTCCGGTTCCACCACCACTTCCGCCTGTGCCGTCTTTAAAGGGATCTCCGTCCGGCGCTCCGTTTTGTCCGGCTGTCGCGTTGTTTCCAATACCTCCTCCGTTTTTTCCTTTATTTTTTTTGAATTTCTCCAGCAATTTTTCGGCTTCCGTTTTTTCCTTCACCACTTCCTTCACCACTTTTTCTTTTGGTTTAACGGGCTTGATCACCATTTTATCTTCTTTCACTTCGGTCTTTGTTTCGGTAAGACCAACATCTTCGCCATTCTCATCCGTTACTACTTTTTCTTCCGGGGTCGTTTCTGCCACCACGTCCGTCACTTTCCCCATGTCGTTAAACTCCACATTGTCGTTTCCTACATTTATCATCCCAAGCGCAATTTCCTGTCCACCGCCACCGCCCGATTCAGGAAAAGGTGGGTTAGGGGTAATGAGGTTATAAAGAATGAGAAACAACACCAACAAGGCGAATAGCATCAGGGTAACTGTTGCGGAAATGGCTCTGTTTTTGTTTTCTTCGCTCCGGGTTAATTCCATACTTATTTATTTGTGGCAGCAGTTGCCAGAACGGTTTTACATTTTAATTTGTAACAAATAGTCATTACATCTATCTCGTCCTGTATCGACAATTCTTTGTCCAAATGCATGATCACTACCGGTTCCAGTTGCAGGTTCGATAATTTTTCAATCTCTTGTTCCAGATTGGCAAGCGGCACTTCTGTGCTGTT
Organism: uncultured Akkermansia sp.; assembly: GCA_964566105.1. Lineage (GTDB taxonomy): Bacteria > Bacteroidota > Bacteroidia > B-17B0 > Aurantibacillaceae > Aurantibacillus. The sequence goes on along the minus strand of CAZMHW010000554.1, from coordinate 2,111 downwards.
TACGTAGTATTTTCTATCCTTGGTCACTGCCAGGTGAATGGGTTTTTTATCGTTCTCAATCGTTGTTTTTACCTCCGAATTGGGTAACGCAACTTTAATGGCATTCGGACTAACCATGGTTGACAGAATGAGAAAGAAAAGCATCAGGAAGAACATGATATCACTTAACGAATCTGTACTTACTTCCGATTCTCTGTGTTTTTTGCGTAAAGCCATTATTTCAGTGTTTAGTTTTTAGTAATTAGTTTTTAATAGTTTTATTGAAAACTAAAAACTTAACATTAATAATTATTTAGAAGGTTCATTCAACATGTCCAGAAACTTGATCTGCGTTTCTTCCATACGGTGTGCAATTTTATCGATGCGGGTATTTAACCAGTGGTAACATACAAAGGCCAACACACCAACTACCAAACCACCCGCGGAGGAAACCATTTTTTGATACAGACCTTCTGAAATGCTGGCAATCTCAACGGTTTTACTTTGATTGATTTTATAGAAGATGGTAATTACCCCTAAAATGGTTCCAATAAAACCAAACATGGGGGCAATCCGTCCAATGATATTCAAAACGCCCATATTTCTTTCGAGCTTGGTAATTTCGTTAGCGCCGCATTTATCCATAGCCTCGCGAATCTCTTCCACCGGCTTACCAACCCGCGAAACACCCTGTTCGATCATGGTACTTTCAGGGGTATTTAAACTCTTGCACATGCTGCGCGCGTTGGCAATGTTTCCGCTGTGGATCATTTCCTTCAGGCTGGATACCAGATTTTCATTCTTTTTACCTGCCTTGCTTATTACCAGTAAGCGTTCTACCAGAATATAAATGGTAACGATCAGTAACAGGGCGAGGGGTATCATAATTGGCCCACCTTTCATGATCATTTCCATCAAAGAGATTTTTGTTTCCGTAATCTCGGGTGTGGTAGCGGTTTGAATACCTGTGGAGGCTAAAGTGTCGGCTGCGGCAGCTACATTAGCTAAGTTAGCGCCTGCTTGAAGAATGAAATTCAGCATTTTATAAATTGATTTAAGTACGAAATTAGTTTTTAATAGAGCAGATAAACCCGGGGCACTGATTGATTTTAAACAGCACCTTGTTTATTATAAATAATGTAGGGAAGGGGAAAGGTTACAAACCTGTACTTAAAGTCGCGTAGCCATGCTTTGGGCAACGTGTTTTTTTAACTCGTCGCGCAACAACCCTACATGCGCAGGTTTGATTCCGAACAAATTCAGGGCCTCCATTTCGTCGTCGTTATAAGTGATGTAAAGTTTGCCTGTTTTGGATTCACTGATTTTTTTTACATCCACAAAATAGCGCAGTTTATGATGCAACAGGGATTGTTTAATCTCTAATTTGTCCTCAAATACCAGAGCAAAGGGATGGAGCAACCACCACAGTGCCTGGAAAGAGAAAATAGAACCCGGGATCATAACCAGGAAACCCATGGGATTAACATCTTTTAATAGAATGTAGCCGTAAAATACAATGGAGGCACTTATCAGGATGGCAATTAACAAAAACAGGGGGCTGCGTTCTATATGCAGCAGGGGAGTTTCTTCTTTTTCTACGTTTTTCACAGCACAAAGTTAAAAATTATAGACCGATGTCAAGATTTATTCGCTTTTTAATTTATAAACTTGTTAAAATTGGATAAGGGGGCAGAAAATTAAGAGATTAATTTTTTATCTTGTAACGTTATAAGAGTTATTGCGTTTAATAAACTAATCTGGTTCAAACAAAAAGACATGAGTTTACTAAAAAAACACCTCATTTTACCAATTTTGCTCTTTAGTGTATCGGTAAAATCTCAGTCCCTCGGCGTGGAAACTCCAATTGCCGATATGTTGGATAGTTTATCGACACAGAAAATGTTCGAAACGGCCTTTTCAAGACCGATTTTCCCTAAAAACAACAAATACAAATTCGCCGAAGACAGCGTTCCGCGTTACGACGATTATACTTACCAGGCCCGTTTGGCAAAACTGGACGCTGTATCCCCCTTTGATCTGGTGTACAATGCCCATGTAAAAGGCTTTATTGATCTCTACACCATCCGCAAACGTGAGAGTGTGAGCAGAATGATGGGTGTGGCACAATTGTA
>CAZMHW010000553.1:0-2946 GCA_964566105.1 uncultured Akkermansia sp. | reverse complement strand
GTTCAAATATGACCGCTCTTTTGTTAACCCTCATTATTGCTCAAAAATTGCTGCAATCCAATCTGCGGTTTTGAGCGCCCGCAGTTTGTTGTCGTCTGACAAACCAGTTAGTCTGCCGAAGTAGGGAATTAAAATTTATAACCAAACCCAATTCCCACCGTAGTGAGTAGTTGTAGTCTTGGCCCATTAATGTCATTCTTATCTGTGTACAATCCGTCTTTATTCCAATCACGTTTTGTGATCACATCGTCGTCGTATTGAACCTGTGAAATAACGCTGGCAGTGAAGTACTTGTTTATTTTCATGGTTAACAAGGTATTGAGAACCACGTCGATGTTTTGAGGATTTTTCATGTAATTAGAGAACAAATCGAGGTAGGTGTCCAGATTCACATTTTTAAAAATGTCCTTTTTAAAACGGAGTACTAATCTTCCACCAAATTCATAACGTACGTTTTTACCTGCGGTAATTACATTGCCGGCGGTATCGTAGGTGGCCTTTTCAACCCCAAAAGCCCCGGCGTCAGCAAGGTACTGGCGGTTAACAATGGTTATTTTGCCAGCCACCGGGGCCAGGAAGGCTGAGAAATAAGGTACCGGTTTGTAATCCAGACCAAGCGCTAACTGAATGTAGGCGGGAGAACAAAAGTCAGAGGTCGCCCTTCCTACCACCGAATCCCCCACATAATTGTTTCCGGGAGCAAATTGAGAGCGGAAGTCACCTTGCGCCGCATAATACCAATGTTTGGCAAAGGCATCGATATTCAGTTTAGAGGTAGCAAAAATTTGGTCAATATTTTTACGGAATTGTTTCACATCGCCTGGTTTAATGATCCCGTATTGGGCGTCAAGTTTGTTTGTCCAGGTTAATTTGCCTTTGGTGTAAATAGCCTGTCCGTTAAAAATGGCGTTAAGTGCCACGTTATCCTGACCACCTCCTTGCCAGTTACTTAATGCCGTTTGACTGGCATTGAGACCAATAAATCCGGACGTTTTCCAGGAAGTGTCTTTGGCCGCAGTTTGTGCGTCTGTAACCAAAGTTAACGAAAGGCAGGCTGCAAACAGAGTAATTGTTTTCTTCATAAGCGTGTAATAAGTTATTTTTTTAAATTGTCTCTGATCTCCATTAAAAGCTTATCTGTAGAGCTTGGCTCGGCAGGTGCGGCAGGTTTGGCTTCTTCTTTTTTCTTGGATGCGTTAATGGCTTTTATCACCATAAACAATACAAACGCGATAATGGTAAAAGAGATGAGTGTAGAAATAAAGTTGCCGTATTTAATGGCTGTCCCGGGAATGACCAATTGGTTCAGGTCGGCCAGATTAGCCGCTTTTAAAGCAGGCGTTAAAACAGCAGGCGTAATAATGTCGTCAACGAGAGAGGAAACAATGTTGCCGAAAGCGCCGCCAATAACAACACCGACGGCCAGATCCACTACATTTCCTTTGATGGCAAAGGACTTGAATTCTTGAAACATTCCCATGGTAAATAAATTTAATGATTTGTATTGAGAGCTAAATTAACAGTATTCGTTGTGTGTTTGTTTAATTCTAACCCATTGTTTTACAAGTGAGATTTAGCATTGGATAAGTGAGTTTTTTATCCGCTAAGAGATCTAAAAGGGGCAAATGAATTTAGAGGTACAGCTATTTTTACCAAATAGCTGAAAAATTGACAAAAAATGAGTAAACTCGTTTATTTAAACAGTCAACTCATTTGTTAATCCGGGATGATTTGACCGTAAAAAAATGTAAATTCGAACGCTATAGAGCTTAATTTTCAGGGATATGAATGAAAGCTTAAACCGGAGAAAAGAAATTTAATTGTGAAAAGAGGATGGAAAATTTAGAAATTCAGAAAACAGAACAAAGTCCTAAAATTAAATTTGAAACAAATGGCAACTTGTATATTGAAGGAGTGTCTACCATCAATTATGCGAATAAGTTTTACGGCGATGCTGTTACCTGGCTTGAGAATTTGAAACAACAACAACGCCCTGAAGCATTAAACCTGATCCTTGAATTATATTATTTAAACACTTCTTCGTCGCTTATGTTGGTTGAAATTCTTCGCTCGGTAAATTCTTTTAAAGAATTAAATACCAAGGTTCGAATTGAATGGCGTTACGAAGAAGATGATGAAGATATTTTGAGTTTTGGTGAGGAAGTGGAAGTCGCGACAAATTCTAAATTCGAGTACGTTATCCTCTGATAGCCCTCCTTAAAACACCGGAGAGAGCGGTTAATAAAATAATTCAGCTTTTATTTGATAGAATTAAAAAAGGTTGTACTTTTAGACTAACCAAAGCAATTAACCCTTTACAAAAGGACCTTTGAATCTTTTCAAAGGTCCTTTTTATTTTTAGCAAGCACTATGTTCCGGGAAGTCCAGTTGAAAAAAACGACTCGGATTAAACGGTGGATAAAAACAACCCGCTGAAGCCTCCGCGAAAACATCAATTTAATTCTGGTGATCCGGAAAAACAGCGCATAAAAAAAAGCCCCCATTACCTAAGGGCTTTTTCTCCGCCGATCACTATAAACCCCCAAAGAATATGAATGATCAGCGTTTTACACACAACACACTATTTTTTTCAGGACTGTGCCTGACTAAGATCTTTAATTCATGGCAATTTCTTTTTTGAGTTTGGCAGTATAACTTTTATCGTAAACAAAACAGTCTTTACGGTTATCAAAATATACCAGGGCTATGGGAAAATCAATGTAGTTTTTATTCATTTTTTCGGAACTTGCTTCTTCTGGCAGAGATGTTTCAAACGAAAAGCTGTACAAATCGTAGCTGGTTCTCAGCATTCTGGTGTCAATGGCTACCAGTCGGGTAATGAAGCCTTTTTTGGAGATCCGTATCGAGTACATGGTATTTTTATTCAGATAAAATCTGAATTTTTTCTTTCCATCCAATACAATTGTTTCTATCACCGTGTTGGCA
>CAZMHW010000552.1:0-2948 GCA_964566105.1 uncultured Akkermansia sp. | reverse complement strand
GAGCATGGCTTCCTGGATCAATTTTGCATAATTGATGCTATCGGTCATGCTTTTATTTGTCTCTTCCACTACTTTATAAGCCACCTTCAATTCCTCATGCAAAGAAATAGCTACTTCCTTTTCACGCTTGGCGAGTGTCTTAGAAAAAATATTACGAATAGAAGAAGGAAGACGAACCAGACTGTCCTTAAGAATATAATCGTCTACCCCAGCGCGCATACAATCGGCTGCAAACTCTTCTGAAACCGAACCTGTAACAAGAATAAACGGGATGTCGGAGTATTTGCTCCTGGCAATTTCAAGAGCTTCGAGAGAATCGAAGCTTGGTAAGGAATGATCGGAAACGATGATGTCCGGATCAAACCCTTCTAGTTCTGAAATAAAATGATCTTTAGACTCTACTCTGTGCAACGCGTACTTTAAATCCGCTTTGGTGAGCGTCTTTTCCAACAGTTCCGCGTCAGAGTAATTATCTTCAAGAAGTAAAATTTTCAGTTCTTTTTCCATAAACTATAATCAAGAAGTTTAATTAATTGTCTTTGGTCATTAGGACGACTTTACCGGAATGTTGGGGTTTCCGGACAATGTTAAACAGATTGATTCTTTGGGGGAATTACGGATAAATAAAATCACTTGTAAATGTTTAACCATTGTTTTTGTGTTTAAATGAATAATTTATTAATACCGATAATTTTGTGTTCATACATTCCAATTGCTTATACGAATACTCCTGAACTTAGGTTTACAAAATACAGGATAAAGTGAAATAAAACAGGGATTTCAACAATTTTCTGATTAAAAAAATATTGGCTGTTTAGCTATCTAAAAACGCGATTCATCTATAAAAATATGGCACAAGGCTTATTTTTAAAAATTGCATACAATTTGGTCTGATTGTTGCAGGAGCGTAAATTCCATAAAATCAGGAAGAAATTTAAGCTTTTTCTGAAAGAAAAGATGGACTTTTTGCAAGGAAAAAAGTCACTAAAATATCACACACGTTAATCTAAAAGCTACTTATTTTTAAAGATCAATCGCAGGGATGAGTCTTTTGTGAAATAATTCCATGCCCAATTAAAGAATATCATCAGTTTGTTTTTTATACTGAGAATAAGCATGAGATGCAGAAACATCCAAACATACCAGGCGAGCCTGCCCTGAAATTTAATAAACGGCAAATCCACAACGGCTTTGTGTTTTCCTACCGTAGCCATGGAACCCAGGTCCTTGTATTCGTATTCTTTTAAAGGCTTTGACCGGAGCAGTGCTCTAAAATTATCACCCAGGTTTTTACCCTGATTAATGGCTACATTGGCTAATTGTGGATGGCCATTTGGATATAAAGACGTTTCCATATACGCAATGTCGCCAATCGCGTAAATATTTGCATACCCATTTATAAGGTTGTAGCGATCTACTTTATACCTGTTCCTTACAACACTCGCCGGATTAATTCCCTCTATGAGGTTACCGGTTACCCCTGCGGCCCAGATGACATTTTTGGTTTTAATTTCTTTACCTGTATTTAAACTAAGTGTGGTTCCATCGTAATCCGTAACAAAAGTCTCGGTGAGGATAACCACACCCATTTCTTTGAGAAAACGGGAGGAGGCATTTTTAGATTCATCACTCATGCTGTTGAGTGTGTTTTTACTACCTTCTATTAGCGTTATAGTGAGTCCTGAAAAATCAACTCCGGGATAATCTTTAGGAAGGATGTATTTTTTCATTTCGGCAAAAGCTCCCGATAACTCCACACCAGTTGGCCCAGCGCCTACGATAACAATGTTGAGTAGCGCCTGCTGTTCGTCAGGGCCGGAAGAAATGTATTTTTCGAAACCCAGCAGAATCTGATTACGAATATTGATAGCTTCCACGGTGGTTTTCATGGGTTGTGCGAAGGCTGCAATATTTTGATTTCCGAAATAATTTGTTTTACATCCGTTGGCAACAACCAGATAATCATAGTTCAGACTTCCTTCTGAGGTGACTACCCTATTCTTTTCGGCTTCAATTCTTTCCACCTCTGCCAGTCGAATGGCTATGTTCTTTGATCTCTGAAAGATCTTTCGAAAAGGAAAAGAGATGGTAGAGGGTTCAAGTCTTGCGCTTGCTACCTGATAAAAAAGCGGTTGAAACTGGTGGTGATTTTGTTTGTCGATGAGCGTAACTCTGTAATCAGAATTCGCGAGCTTGTAGGCTAGATGTAACCCTGCAAAGCCTCCTCCAATAATGATGATGTGTTTTTGCATACCAAACTTTAGGTAAAGGTATACAAATAACAACAAAAAGCCCGATCTGCGGGCAGAACGGGCTTTTCTTTATAAAAAATCGATGATTATTTTAAAGCTGCTACTTTTTTAGCAAGTTTAGATTTCATGTTACCAGCTTTATTTTTGTGGATAACACTTTTCTTTGCCAATTTGTCTAACATACTTGAAACTTTTGGTAACAGAACCTCAGCTTCTTTTTTTGTTGTTGCTGTACGCAATTGTTTTACCGCAGTACGGGTAGTTTTTGCGTAGTAGCGGTTTTCTGTACGTTTAGCGTCGTTAGAACGAATGCGTTTAATTGATGATTTATGGTTTGCCATTGTCTGTAATTTCTTTTAATATCCCGTTTTTGGGAAGGCAAATATACGTTTTTTTTTTAATATTCAAAATTTAAAAAAAATATACCCTTAAAAAATGATTTAAGCCAATTTTTGTAGTAATGAGGCAATTATTCCTGTTTATAATGGTTTTTGCGGTTATTGCTTCTGTGGCACAGAGCCCTGAAAGTCAAAAGCCTGAGAAAAATCTGGTTCCCAATGGCAGTTTTGAAAATTACCGGCGTAAATCGGGGGATGTGAGGAAGGCGGTGCCCTGGCATCCCATTGAAACAATTGATTTTTATCAAAATCCCCTTACCAACGACACTACCGTTCAAAAAGGCCAAGCAGAAGCAGG
>CAZMHW010000551.1:0-2953 GCA_964566105.1 uncultured Akkermansia sp. | reverse complement strand
GTCTGTTACCGTAAAATTTCTTACTCCCGCCAAAGCCGTAAAGGTTCCTAAACCCGACACATAAGGACTTGTACCGCCTATAGCTGAAACGGTTATTGTTGTTACTCCCCCGTTACAGGCTATTGTGCCAGCGGAAGCGGAGGCTATAAATTGGGAAGGTTGAGTGATGGTAATCGTGGTGACAGCCGTACATCCTCTACTGTCGGTTACCGTAAATGTATGCACGCCGGCAGTTCGGGTAAGTGATCCACAGGTATTATAATCGTAAGGCGGTTGCCCACCGGAAGCTGTTATTGTAACTGTAGTTGAACCTCCATAACACGTTATTGTTCCCGCCGTCGCTGTGATACTAAATCCATTTGGCTGTGTTAACGTTTCCGTTGTTACACTCGTGCATCCTTTTGCGTCTGTTACCGTAAAGGTGTGAATACCTGCAGGTTTATTAAAAACTCCAGTGCCTGAATAAGGAGGAGTCCCACCCGAGGCTCCCACAGTTATGGCAGCGGTTCCACCGTTGCACGAAATATTTCCACAAGAAGTAGAACTCGCGTTCAACTGAGAGGGTTGGGTCAATGTGCGTGTTGTAACTGATGTACATCCCTTTGAATCTGTTACTGTAAAACTTTTTATCCCAGCTAAAGCCGTAAAAGTGCCAATGCCGGAGACGTAAGGACTCGTTCCTCCTGTTGCTGTAACTGTGATACCTGTAGCTCCACCATTACACGCTATCGTTCCGGAAGAATTTGACGCGATGAGTTGAGCCGGCTGCGTGATTGTAAGTGTAACCACAGCAGAACAGCCTTTACTATCGTTAACCGTGAAAGAATGTACTCCTGCCTGACGGGTAAGAGATCCACAATTATTGTAATCATAAGGTGGTGTTCCGCCGTTCGCGGTAATAGTCACGGTAGTTGTTCCCCCATAACACGCAATAGTACCGGCTGTTGCAGACACCTGCAATTGCGGAGCCTGAACCACCGTTCTGGTGGTAACGGATTTACATCCTTTGTAATCGGTAATCGTAAAAGAATGAACACCTGCCGGCTTTGCAAAAACACCAGTGCCAGTGTAAGGACTTGTTCCTCCAGAGGCAGTAACGGTTACGTTCGTTGTGGACCCATTACAGCCGATTGTTCCGGAGGAACTGGCGGCAAGCAATTGAGAAGGTTGAGTTATTGAAATGGTTTTGGATGCGGAGCATCCACCGGCGTCATTCACCTGATAGGTATAATTACCCGCAGTTACGGTAAAAACACCGGTGCCAGAATATGGAGCTGTTCCTCCGGTTGCAGAAACCGTAACAGAAGTTACCCCCCCAAAACAAGAAAGCGAACCATAAGAAGCATTCACAGTTATGTTACACGCACCTTCGCAAATAAGAAAACCTGTATTGCTGCTACCACCATCATAGGTCTTGTTGATGTTATCGGCCGCAGTGTTCAACTGACTGTAACTGTATTGAGAAGAACAACCGCCAATAATGGAATTGGCAAGGCTGATGAAGTTTCCAACGGCCATGCCTGAAAAAGGTCCCGATACTATTGTATAACTTGAAAGTGGTATGGCTGAGGGAGAAAAGCCAGGATCGTTTGCATCAAAAGTAGCGTTAAGCATGAGTGTTACCAATTGCCCTGCAAGGACATTGTTGTAGGAGCTACCGGGATTAGTGAGCGTTCCTGTTGGCAATCCGGAAGCAGTACTTCCCGAAGGCAGGAAAGCCGCCACAGCAGAAGGACTGGTAAGCACAAGACGCTTGCCATTACAACCAATGCTCAATCCTGAAGGAAATGAGGAGGAAAAATGAGCGTTCAGATATTGACTTGCAGGATTGTTGTTTCCCGCGCCCCATGCGCCCTGAGTGTAGGTATTACCATCACAGGGATTGGGTTCACAGGAATGTTGCCCGAATAAACGAAACGATACTAAAAAGAAAAGAAAGAAGCTGGTCTTCAACAGGTTATTAACACTTGGGTTCATTTTTACTTTAATGAGTCTCAAAGATACACCTTTCTTTAAGACGAGCAAGTTAAAATTGGAGACAAAAGGGCTAAAATCTTAGACGAATAGCATCCACAAAAACCATTAATTCGCTAGCAGGTTTTGAAAAACAACCATAAACATCTAATTTTCAGCTATTTAACAAATAAAAAACAACTAACCATTCCATAGAATAGCCGGTCAACCTGAATCCTTAAGTCCTTTTTTTGCTTGGATTTCAAGCTTTCTAACCCCACAAAAAAGACACCAAAAGTTTATTCCTGTATGTTTTAAAATTATTTTGACTGGATAACGAAAGTAAATTGCGTAATTTCATTTTAGAAATGGAAAACACTTCCCCCCAAAACAACACTGAAACAAAAAAAAATTCTCTTTCTAAAACAGGTCACTACGTGTTTTACATTATTCAACTGGTGATACTGGTAAAAACCTCTTTTTATTTATTGAATAACGGAAATTATGGCTGGACTTTGTTCTGCGTCATCCCCTTTTCCATTGGACTCACGATTGGAACTTACACGCGAATATTTCAATCCAACGGTTTATTAAAAGGTTCAGGACTTGTTCTTGGGTTTATTATCCTGCTTTCGGTGTTACTAATCGCGAGCGGTTTTGAAGGAGCGATTTGCGTTCTGATGGCGCTTGGCATTTTATTTATTCCAGGATTAATTGGAGTGTTCATAGGATATTTACTCAGAAATACATTTAAAATCGTAAGTGTTCTCGTTATTGTACTTTTGACATCTTCCGCTACTATTTACGACAAAAAAAATGAGGATCAGGTCACTTCAACCGCCTCAGAATCTTTAGTGATAAACGCTACAAAAGAAAAAATCTGGCAAACGTTAACGCATCCTGTTAATTTCTCTCCTCATGCAAATATTCTGTTCAGGGCTGGTGTGAGTTACCCCACCGAAATGTTTTTACAGGAAGAAAAGAATCACTGTCTTTTTTT
>CAZMHW010000550.1:0-2964 GCA_964566105.1 uncultured Akkermansia sp. | reverse complement strand
CAAAGTTAAGGGCAAAATGCATACGAAATTCAAAAAAAGAAAATTAAAAGGATGATTTAAGTCTAGAATTGCTCCTTTAAAAGCTGACGGATGTCATGAATAAGTCTTTCTGTCTCGGTGGATTCTGTTCCGTCATATACTCCACGAATATTTCTGTTTTTGTCCACAAGAATTAAACCGCCGGCATGCACCAGACCATCCGTGTTGGTAGAATCAGAGGCAGCGCTAATAAAATAATCCCTTTCCGCAACAGTATAAATACTGTCTTTGTTGCCGGTTACAAAATGCCATTTATTTGTCGCAACGCCTAAATTATCCGCGTAGTGTTTTAAAGCCTGAATGGAATCATTTGCAGGATCAATGGTATGAGACAAAAAAAGCACCCTGTCGTCGTCTTTAAAAGCCTCGTAGGCCTTTTGTAATTCTGTGTTCATCAAAGGGCAAATGGTGGTACAGGAAAGAAAGATAAAATCGGCGACGTAAATTTTATCCTGAAAAGTGGCATTGGTGACCTCTTTTCCATCCTGATCCGTAAAAGAGAAGTGTGAAATCCTGTGTGATGATTTTTCTGTAACCAGAATTTTCGGATCCTGAAGGACGGGGAGTTTTTCTTCACTTACACCACAGGCACCTATAAATAGAAGGACCGGCAGACTTAAAAAAAGTGAAGAGGATTTCATGGCGCTAAAGTATCAATAGATTTTTTAATTAGAAAGTGAATTATGTCAGGTGGCAAATTCTACACCTGATTGCTACACAGACAAATAATTATATATAAAATGTTCTACATTTGTTTGACTATACTTATGGAGGAAAATACACTCGTTAAACAGCTCAAAATTGTTCGTGTGATAGAGGAAACCAGTCAGGCGAAAACCTTTGTACTTGAGCCACTGGGCAATTGGAAACCAGTATACAATTCGGGACAGTTTCTTACTCTGGTCTTTAAAACGCATCATGGAGAAAAAAGAAGATCTTATTCTATTTCTTCGGCTCCTTTGCTTAATGAATCCTTGTCGATTACTGTGAAAAAAGTAGATAACGGCGAGTTTTCCAGACTGTTGATTCAACACGCAAAAGAAGGAGATGTGCTCTATACATCCGGAATTTCTGGCTTTTTTACACTTCCTGATTCAACTACAAACACAGCATCCTACTGTTTTTTGGCTGCAGGGAGCGGAATAACGCCTTGTTTTTCGCTGATTAAAACCTTGCTTTTCAAGTCTGTGTCGAAAGTAGTTTTGATTTACAGCAACAGGGATAAAAACGACACCATCTTTTACGCCGATCTTTTGAAATTGCGGGAGCGTTTTCCGGAGCGACTGTTCATTTTCTTTTTAGTGACAGTAACGATCTTTATAAAAAACGACTGAGCAAATGGCTGCTCGAACAATTACTTGAGAAGTATCTGCCGGGAGAGATTCCCCAAACACGTTTTTACACCTGCGGACCTTTTGAGTACATGCAAACCGTGGAAATTACTTTACTGAATTATACGGACAAGGAGAAAATCGTGAAGGAAAATTTTAGTTCGTTTCCGCGGCTTAAAAGTCCGGTGCCCCCCGACTTAAATCCACATGAAGTAACGATCAAGATTAACGGCAGTACACATCAGTTTTCAGTGAAGTATCCTAATACCATCCTGGCGGAAGCAAAAGAAAGAGGTATAGAATTACCTTACAGTTGTGAAGCGGGGCGATGTGGAAGTTGCACGGCTACTTGTACGAAAGGTAAAGTCTGGATGGCTTACAACGAAGTACTCGTGCATAAAGAAGTGGAAGCCGGAAGAGTTTTGGTTTGCCAGGGATTTCCCATCGGAGGAGATGTGGAGTTGGAATTTGAATAAATTTTAAAGCACATTTAAAACTTCATCCACCAATAACTTTACCTCTTCCAGTGTATTGTATTTTCCAAAAGAAAAACGGTAGGAATTTTTAATTTCCTCGTCGCTTAGTCCCATGGCTCTTAAGACATAAGAAGGTTTTTTAAGATTGTCAGCAAAATCAAAACGGTTTAAGAGGGAAGCAATGTTTTTGTTTTCCGGAAAAGTCAGATTACTGGTGTTATAGAGCCGGTGACGGGTGCTTCCGTTTATTCGCAAGCCGTCTATGTCCAGCAACTGGTGTTCGAGATAGGCCTTTAGTTTTGAAACATGTGTACTCACATCCCACTGACTTTGGGCGCTTAGTTCAGCAGCTTTTGCAAAGCCCGTAATGCGTGAAAGATCAATGGAAGATCTTTTTGTATTCTTAATTTCTGCCATAAGTCCGGCATAGTGTTCGGAAATGTAAAGCAAACCAACACCCTCTGGTCCGTACATTTTGTGCGCCCCAAAAGCTATGCTGTCGAATCCAAGTTCTTTTACATCGCAACGTAATTTTCCAATGTATTGAGAGGCATCGCTAAAGAAAAAAACAGTGCGTTCCCGGCAAATTTCAGAGATCCGTTCAATGGGTTGAATAACACCCGTTTCATTATTGGCGGCCATTATACTTACCATTATCGTATCTGTCCGGATGGCGTTTTTTAAGTCATCCGGATCAATCAGTCCTTCTTTGTCTACCGGCAGGTAAGTAATTTCGGCACCTTCTTGTTTTAATTCCTGCAAACATTCCAGCACGGCAAAATGTTCCGTAACATTTGTAATCACATGTTTACCTTTGGATTTATACAATCCGAAAGCACCTGTTAGTGCCAGGTAAACAGATTCGGTGGTGCCGGATGTAAAAAGAATTTCGCCCGGTGCGGCGTTTATTAGTTCCGCGAGCTTTTGTTCTGCTTCCGTTAAATAATGGGCATCAGTGTCTGTCCCGCCAGTCTTGAGAATGGACATACTTTCCAAAACAGATGGATCGGTTTGGGTGGTGCGGTTATTATTGAAATAAATTAAATTGCTAATACTGTTCATTCAATTAACTTTGCAAACGTTTTACGTGTTTAAAGGTATAAATAAACATTTTGTAT
>CAZMHW010000549.1:0-2964 GCA_964566105.1 uncultured Akkermansia sp. | reverse complement strand
GAGTTAGGACGAGTTACTTATTTTAACCAATTGCTCCAGGGACATATTAACTGGGATAAACAAGGTTTTGTACTCGCACGTACGGAGATCAATCACCTGCTTCCGGTACACATGGAAGACGAGATTTTTTGTTGCAGCAAGGTCATTAAATTTGGAACCAAAAGTCTCACCATTAAGAACAGCATTATCCGTAAAGAAAAAGACGGTATTCGCGAATGTGCTTCTATTATTGGTATTCTGGTAGCTACCGACTACGTAAACAACGTAAGCATTGTTATTCCCGAAGAATGGAAACGTTTGATGGCTGCTTACGAAGGCAGTATTCCTTCAAACTAAAATCTCTTTGTTTTTTGAATCGCGACAGAAAAGCGCTATTTCATATCCTCCATGTGGATGACATGAATTTTGTGATTGCCTAAAAAGTACATCCTGTTATTAAGAATGATGTTTTTGTCAGCAAGATTGATCGTAAATAACAACTCAAAAACACCGTTGGTAATGAGGGTCTTTTCAGAGTTTGTAAGAATAGTTTTGCCGTTAAACTTCTTATCCAGTTTAAACAATTCCGTGTAATGGTATTCGTATTTAAGATCTTCCCCTTCCAGCCCGTATATTTTATTATTATCGGCCCTGAAATAGATCAGGTTGTCGTTGATAAAGTTTAAAGGCACAAAATATCCTTCTTTTAAAACATAGTATTCATTTCCGTTGATGAATTCCACAAACTGCCCGTATTTGTGCGTGCTTAACTCAATTACCGTTTTGAGATCGGTATTTCCCGGACGCGCCTCCTGAATACCATCTTTACTGGCAAAAATAAGGGCCTTGTCGGTTTTTACAAAGTCAGCCAGATTCTCGATATTACTCAGGTCAAACTGGGTCATGATTTTTCCGCTGAATGGCTCTACGGTTATGATAAAAGGTTTTCCCCAGGTCACAAAATTATTGCTATGGGTAGCCAATCCAAAATTTACAAGTATTAACGCGGAATCCGTCTTTGAGATATACATTTTAGAAGTAGGGTAATTACGCAAATCCACTTCCCAGACTTGTTTACCCGTGTGTGTAACAGCAATCAATTTATCCTTGGCGGCAAAATAAATCAGGTTATCGTCCTTTAAAATGTTAGAAGCGATCTGACTTACCTGATTGTCTTCTTTGGAGGTTTTAGTAAGGGTGCTTATTTTTTGAATAGTGAGGTACTTCGCATTGGAGTAGATGAAGGAGCGGTTTGTTTTAATAGCTGTTTGAAGCGGGAAAGACCACTGTAATCCTGACTTAACACTTACCGCATGAAGTCCGCCCGCGGCAATCAATAAAACCGAATCGTTCAGGAATTGTGTATCCACCCAATCTTCGCTTTTCGGAATGTTACAAGTCCAGGAAGTGCTACCCATAGAGAGGTTAACACAGTGCAGAACATTATCAACGTTCCGGTCGTACATAAAACCACGGTTATATTTAGGTACCGTATAAATAACCTTGGAATCGTATTTTAATTCGTCGTAGCCGTGCGTTTTATTGTAACGTACCGTTTTTACTTCGTTGGACAAAAGCAAATTATTTCCGGAAACATTTACGTCGTAAAGACTTGATTCGTTTAACCATCTGATGGAATCTTTGGTGGCGCTGAGTGCCGCAAAAATACCGCGACTCAGAAAAGAACTGCTGCTCGACTCACCTTGTTGGCGCGCGGAAAAGAAAAGTTGATTAGAAAGTGTGTCGGCAACGTAATCATAAAAAGGATAAGTCAGGTTGAAAGTTTTCGCTACAATGCTGTTAATGCTGATAGCAGAAACACCTACCTGTGTAGTAGTTATTTTTATGCTACTTGCCTGCATTTGCGAAAACACTTTCATAGAAAAGGCCGCACACACGCAGAGCATTATCACTCTCTTTCTCATAATTTTACAGTCTATACTTTAACTCCTATTACGAGTACATCATCCACTTGTTCCTGGCCACCCTGCCAGGTGAGCAAGGTTTCATCCAATTTTTCTTTTTGCTGGTAAGAATCCAGATTTGAGATCTGAGTCAATAATTTTCTAAAATTACCAACCATGAATTTTTTTCCATTAGGGCCGCCAAACTGATCGGCATAACCATCACTAAAAATAAAGATCTGATCCCCTGCCTGTAGTTGAATGCTGTGATTGTCGAAGTTTGTTTTTTCTCCCACATAAGAACCTATCGGGAATTTATTAGCCGGGTAAAGAACAAGTTCTCCGTTACGGATAATGTAGAGTGGGTTAAAAGCGGCAGCGTATTGCAATTCCATCGTTTTGTAGTTGATGGCGCAGAGCGTCATATCCATACCGTCTTTGGCTTGTTTGCCAGAGTCATCCACACGCAGGGTGCTTACCACTCCTTCACGCAAACGGTCAAGTATTTCAGAAGGTTTTGTGGCACTGGTATTTTTAATAATGTCTTTAAGGATATTATGTCCCACCAAACTCATAAAGGCTCCGGGAACACCGTGACCGGTACAATCCACCGCGGCAAAATAAACCAGATCGTTCTTTTTCTCGATCCAGTAGAAGTCGCCGCTGACAATGTCTTTTGGTTTAAAGAGGATAAAGGAATCTGGTAAAAGCTGTTTCACGATGTTGCTGGTTGGCAGAATCGCATCCTGAATCCGTTTTGCGTAATGGATACTATCCGTTACCTGTTTGTACAGTATTTCAAGCTCTTCGTTTTTATTTTCGATCTCCGATTTTTGACGAACCACTTCTTCGGTACGTTCAATTACTTTTTGTTCGAGTACACGTTCGTTTTCGGCCAGGTCGTCACGCATTTTTAAGAGTGCGTGGCCCAGAGAGTCGTCTTTACTTAAAGGTGTATAGGAAGCATCGAAATTACCGGCACCCGTTTCTTTGGCAAAATCGGTGGTATGCTGCATGGAACGAATGAGGTCGTTCAGGGCATTTCCCATTTCCCCTATCTCATCGCGGGTGGCACTTACAC
>CAZMHW010000548.1:0-2973 GCA_964566105.1 uncultured Akkermansia sp. | reverse complement strand
ATTCATTGGTTTCTCTAATGGATTAATTTTTTGTCCCCATGACTAAATCCCAGAATTAGCAATTTTCTTATTATTTTCACACTATTGAGGCTCCAAAACGCCTACTCAAAACCCTGATGAAAAAATTAAGTCCTGACACTATTGCCTCCCGCCAAAACGGGTATTTATTCCTTATCCTGGTAATTGCAGGTTTCTTGCGCTTTTATAAACTCAATTTTCAAAGTTTATGGCTCGACGAACTTTATACGCTCCTGGAATCCGATCCGGATATTTCCTGGTCAGAGACTTACAATTTCGTAAATACGAATGAAAATAAGTCGCCACTCTATTTTTTCGTCGTAAAGTTATTTTTTTTACTTTTTGGTCATACCGATTTTATCGCCCGTTCTGTGTCCGCTTTGGCAGGCATTATAAGCGTATTATGTATTTACACGCTGGGGAAAGAAATTCAGGATAAGCGCGCAGGATTATTCCTAGCTTTATTAACCGCCATAAACCCTTTTCATCTGTATTATTCGCAGGAAGCACGGGGTTATATCTTCGTATTTCTCTTTACAGTCCTTTCTACACTTTACCTCTTCCGGCTGCTGAAACAGCCAGGGTATAAAAACGCTATTTTGTTCGGTCTTTTTTCCATTCTTATTTGCTACTTCCATCCCTTTGGACTTATTGTTATTGTGGCGCAAACATCCGTTTATTTGTTCTACCTGCTAAACGATAACACACTTTTTAAAGCCAGGCTTCCATTTTTTCTTGCCTATGTATCCGTTATGTTCGTTGCTTTCCTTCCCCTGATTAAAGCCCTGCTTTCCACTTCAGAAGTAGGAAGTTCCTGGATTGAGGAAACGAAGCCGGATTTTTTTATTATTTATTTTCTTGATTTTTTTGGCAATACCTTATTCTTAAAACCTTTATTAATTTTATGCTACTTGTTTTACTTTTTATATTTTTTTCGGTCTCAATCACACTCGGAGAAAGACGAAAATTTAAAATTTCAAAGAGTCTCTTTGTACAATTCTGTGTTTCTTATTCTCTGCTGCATTCTTATTCCTTACCTCTACTCTATCTATAAAACACCGGCCTTGGTTATCCGTTACATGATTATAGCACTGCCTACACTCCTTTTAATTCTCGCACAATCCCTTTCTTTGATCCAGCATAAAAAAACCGGCCTGTTCTTTTTAAGCGTTTTTGTTTTTGTGTCTTTAACTGACACTTTTTTTATAAAAAATTATTTCAGCAAAACCACCAAAACCCAATTCAGGGAAGTAACCGAATACATTAAAACCAACAGTGATAAATCCAGCGTCATTCTCAATGAGAAAACAGGCTGGCATCAAAGTTATTACCTCAAAACCTTTTCGGTAACTTCGACCTTAATAACTGTGCCAAAAGAAGTTTTTGTGGATTCCCTCATTAAAAAAATTGAAAGAAAGGAAACGATCCCTTATGAGTCTTTTTGGATCGTTGGTGCGCACCTTGATCCCAAACCAACAAATGAATTTAACCGTAAACTGGAACGGTACTTTTTTCCAGCGAAAAGTGCCGATTTTTTTGATGCCTGGGCATATAAATACCTGATCCCAAAAACCAAGTCCTCTGAAATTACGAAATTAGCTTGTTTTGATTTTCCTGAAATGCACAGGGGTCTTTTAAACGGAGATAGCATTGTTACGATTTGGGAAGAAGGTCCAAGGACTTCGAGAGACCTTCCGTTTCCTGCAGGTGAATTTGAACTAAGTATGTTAAGCAAAGGTACATCCGTTGGAAACATCTACCCTCACCTCACTGTTTACGTTAATGGTTTAAAAATAGGAGGATTTTCAACCCAGAACGCATTTGCACTCTCTCCGGAGCTTAAATTTACGCTCGCTCAAGCAGATTCCGTTTGTTTTAAAGTCATAATGGACAATGACACCAGTGTCGCACAAACAAAAGAAGACAGAAACGCCTTCATAAAAGGACTTTATGTTCGGAAGAAAAACTGATCTGACAGTGGATCGAAACAGAATTTAGAATTCGAATTTATAGCCGACTCCTTTTACGGTTTTAAAGTATTCGTCGCCGATTTTTTCGCGGAGCTTACGGATGTGAACATCAATCGTCCTGTCGCCTACTACCACTTCATCGCCCCATACCTGATCGAGAATAAATTCACGTGTAAATACTTTTCCAGGCTTGCTGCTTAGAAGAGCAAACAATTTAAATTCTTTTTTAGGTAAGGCTATTTCCACATCATTTTTAAAAACGGAATGTTTTTCTTTGTCTATTCTCACATCACCGAATTCCACTTTTGATTCTGTGCTCGTAGTCGTTTGAAGTCTCCTTAACAAAGCTTTTACCCGGCTAATAAAAACCCGGGGTTTTATGGGTTTAGTTATATAATCATCCGCACCTACTTCAAAGCCGGCAATTTGAGTGTAATCTTCGCTTCTTGCGGTCAGGAAAGCGATCAACACATCCTGCAATCCTTTTTGCTCTCTGATCTCACGGCAGGTTTCTATGCCGTCCATGTCCGGCATCATCACGTCCAGTACTATTAAATGAGGAATTTCCTTTTTAGCGATTTCAATGGCATCTTTTCCGTTGTTGGCGGTTAAAATCTGATACCCTTCTTTTTTTAAATTGTAGCCTAAGAACTCAACAATATCCGGTTCGTCATCCACTAACAATATTTTAAATGCTGAATTGCTCATAGTATAAAATTATGAAACAAAATTAACAAAAAGGCGAAAGCCTGAAAGTTAACTTATTATTAAGTTATTTTCTAAAAATGACTATTATGTTAAACTTTTGGTAACATGAACTTTAAGTAACAGTAATTTTAGAATGCTTGTTTTGCAGCATAAAAATTACACAATGCAAAAGTATTTAGCAATTATCTCATTCTTACTCTCAACAACTTTCTTTTTTGGTCAAACCGGCAGAATTTCGGGTACCATTGTTGATGCAAAAACAGGCGAAACCCTACCC
>CAZMHW010000547.1:0-2978 GCA_964566105.1 uncultured Akkermansia sp. | reverse complement strand
GGGTGAAGGAACAGGACTTGGCATGTCTATCGTATTCAAAATTGTGGAAAGCCACCATGCAAAAATGGAGATAGAGTCAGAGTCCGGTAAAGGAACTAAAATAAGTCTCGTGCTCAATAAAAAGTTAAGTGAATAAAAAAAAGCCGCGTACTTCGCGGCTTTTTTTTTATTCTTACTGACCAGGTTTAATCAAAGTATTCTTTCATCCGGTCAAAGAACCCTTTTTCTTTTTTACTCGGATTGGGTTCGAAATTTTTTGATTTCTTCAGATCTTCTAATATTTTCTTTTCCTCAACGCTCAGGTGAGTAGGTGTATAAATACTTATTTCAACCAATAAATCTCCTCTTCCATATGAATTAACGTCAGGCAAACCCTTACCTTTTAAACGCAAGACCTTACCACTTTGAGTACCAGCATCAATTTTAATTTTGGCTTTCGCGTCGATTGTTGGAATTTCGACAGTAGTTCCCAGAGCAGCATCCGGAAAAGCAATATTTAAATAATAAATGAGGTGATTTCCTTCACGTTTTAACTGAGGATGCTCTTCTTCTTCAATAACAATTAGCAGATCACCATTAATACCTCCTCTCGGAGCCGCGTTTCCTTTGCCCTGCATACTTAACTGCATGCCTTCCGCAACCCCCGCTGGAATATTAATGCTAATTACTTCTTCTTCTCTCACAATTCCATCTCCGTGACAGGTGTTACATTTATCCTTTACAATTCTGCCTTCGCCATTGCAGGAACCGCAAGTGCTCTGTGTTTGCATCGCACCCAAAATGGTTTGCTGTACACGGGTTATAGCACCTGTACCATTACAAGCCCTGCATGTTTCGTATTGACCGTTTTTTGCACCGCTGCCACTGCAGGTCTTGCAGCTTACATGTTTATTGACTT
Organism: uncultured Akkermansia sp.; assembly: GCA_964566105.1. Taxonomy (GTDB): domain Bacteria; phylum Bacteroidota; class Bacteroidia; order B-17B0; family Aurantibacillaceae; genus Aurantibacillus. The sequence goes on along the minus strand of CAZMHW010000547.1, from coordinate 2,080 downwards.
TAATTTTTTTCTCAACGCCATTGGCAATGTCCTTTAAAGATAATTTTACTTTTACACGGAGATTAGTTCCCCGCATAACCCTTCTGCCACTGCTTCTGCCGCCACCGCCGCCAAATCCACCAAAAGCACCTCCGAAAATATCACCGAACTGACTAAAAATATCGTCCATGTTCATACCGCCGCCGCCAAATCCTCCGCCTGCGGCACCACCTACACCTGCATGTCCAAACTGATTGTAACGCTGACGTTTTTCGGGATTACTCAGCACTTCATAGGCCTCGGCAGCCTCCTTAAATTTTTCTTCCGCACTTTTATCGTCAGGATTTTTGTCGGGGTGGTATTTTATGGCAAGCTTACGATAAGCTTTTTTAATATCTTCTTCGCTCGCGTTTTTCGCAAGTCCCAGTATTTCGTAATAATCTCTTTTGGCCATTATGGTCTTTATTTAATTTCTGTTGAATGGAATGGATGAGGTTTACTGAGCAATCACCACTTTGGCGAAACGAATAACTTTATCACCTAATTTATATCCCTTTTCAACCTCGTCAATCACTTTTCCTTTTTGCGATTCATCCGGAGCGGGAATATTGGTAATAGCTTCCATAATGTCAGGATTAAACACCTCGCCTTTGCTTTCAAAAGCCATCAAGCCTTTCTGCTGAGTGGCATTTTTAAATTTATTATAAATCAGGTGAATTCCTTCTTTAATGGCTTCCGCATCGCTCACAGACTCATTTGCCCTGATCGCACGCTCAAAGTCATCCATAACCGGTAAAATGGCTTTAAACACCTCTTCAGCGGCCGTTTTAATGATCTCCGACTTCTCTTTAATCGTCCGTTTTCTGTAATTATCAAATTCAGAGTACAAACGCAGGTATTTTTCGTTCAATTCCCTGGTTTTGGCTTCCGGATCTTCGGTTTTTTCGTCAGTATTTGGACTAGTATCGGCCTTAATGTCAGTCTCGTTAGGGGTCGAATCCTTTTCAGCGTTCTCGTCAGTGAGGTTATGTTCTTGATTTTGCATAGCTTAGGCGCAATTTAGTATGGTTTTATACCCATACAAATCAATTATTCTGCCATACTTTATTCGTGTATAATTTGTCAGTTTTTGTAGATTAAAAACTCTACCCGGCGGTTGATCCGGTGATCATCCTCCCGACAGTCAATGCCACCCTCGCAGATCTTGCGAAGTTCGGAATTACCCTTGGCAACAGCGCGTATTCGGGACGCCGGGACACCTTTTTTAAGTAAATACTTTTTAACCGCATTTGCCTGGTTTGTGGTTAACTCCATGGCATAAGCTGCATCCATCCTGGCATCCGTGTGGGTCACAAATTCAACATTGTTGGCTTTATCCTTCATAACCAGGGAAACGATTGAATTAAGTTCTTGTTCGTCTTTAGGGGTTAACCCCATTCCATTGGTGAAAAAAGTAAGATGTTTGATAATATCCAGCTGTCCTAAAGAATTGGTGGTAGGGTTAAGGGAATCGCCCTGTGTAAGTTTATTACTGTTACGTGCAGAGATGTAAAAAACAAAACCATTGTCTTTGGTGCGCCCGTCCATCAAAAAATCTCCGTTTGGGGCGTATAACGCAATAGGATCGGAAGTGGTGATATCTGATTTATTATCCACTTTCAGAATAAAATCCTGGTTTAATTTCATATCCCCAAACACAAATCCTCCTTTGGCGGTAGTAATGGTTTTTGCAACAGAATCACCATAGTAATTAAACAAATAAAGACGGATAAATTTTGCAGGTTCGTTCTTATTAGACGATTGGGCGAGTGTGCCGATAATGTCTTTTCTTAAGGGCTGTATGTTTTTTCTGTCGTCCAATAATCCTTCAATGTCAGTCATCTTCGGATTCACGGCTATAACAGTGCCGTAGTCATCAATAAGTATATCTGTTGGTAACGTAGTAACTCCGTATTTTTTACACACTTCATCATTATAACCGCGAATGGCAATGCCATGTGTGAAATTGGTAAGGGTATCGGCTGCAATAGCTTCTTTCCATGCGTTTTTATCTGTTTGGACGGCAATGGAAATCACCTGAAATCCATCGGCACTTCTGTAT
>CAZMHW010000546.1:0-2983 GCA_964566105.1 uncultured Akkermansia sp. | reverse complement strand
TGTTTATCGGAGCTTTTGATTATTTTTACATAGACACTATCCTTACTTAACAGACCAGTGAAAACACAAATTCAAAAAACAGAGATGGGCGAAAAAGTTAAAATCCTGGACACAATCCAGATTCAGCAGAAAATAAACCGATTGGCTTATGAAGTGTACGAAAATAATTTTTCAGAAAAAGAATTATTTGTGGTGGGGATCGAAGGAAATGGTTACAAAGTAGCTCAGCACATCTGCAAAAAACTACAAACTATTTCTCCTCTAAAAGTATCGCTTGGTAAAATTAACGTAAACAAGGATAAGCCCTGGGAAGGAGAACCTGACACCGATTTCAACGAAAAGGACTTTGTAAATAAGACTATTGTTCTGGTAGATGACGTACTTAACAGCGGCAAGACCCTGATGTATGCCGTTAAACTCTTTTTGGACAAACCGGTAAAAAAAATAAATACTGTTATTCTGGTGGACAGAAGTCATACCCGTTTCCCGGTGAAGGCCGATTACGTTGGCCTAACGCTTAGCACCACGCTTCAGGAACACATTGAAGCCGATTTTTCAGTTAAAAACAAAGAAGCTGTTTATTTGATTTAATATTGGCAGAAGGCACCAAAATATCCAAACAAAAACAAATTCAGGATCTCAAGCTCAACGCACTGCTGGAGGTAACTAAAGCCATTAATAATAATTTCTCCACTTCACAACTTTTAGATCTTTACCAGGAAATACTGGAGAACAGACTGGGTGTAGGTAAACTCGTGTTGTTTCATTTTGACAACGAGTGGAAATGTATCCTGAAATACGGCATTGACAAGGGTTTTAATCACATGATCTTTGAAGAGGAGTTGTTGTCTATTCACGAGATTGAGACCATTACTTTTAGTAAGGGAGAATTAAGTAAAAGCTTCGAAATTGTCATTCCCGTTTTCCACAAACAAACCCCATTGGCCTTCGTGCTGTTAGGTGATGTAAACCAGGAGAAACTGGAACTGAGTGCGGCTATAAAACATTTGCCCTATGTGCAAACGCTCACCAACATCATTATTGTTGCTATTGAAAACAAAAAACTGTTTAAAGAGAACATTCAACGTGCTCAGATAAAAAAGGAGTTGGAACTGGCGCAAAGCATGCAACAAATGCTTTTTCCACAGGAATTACCGAATACAGACGCTCTCCAGGTGGCAGCCAAGTACTTACCACATCAGCAGGTAGGAGGCGACTATTATGATTTTATCAAGCTTAATAATCATGAGTTCATTTTCTGCATGGCTGATGTAAGTGGCAAAGGAATTGCGGCTGCCCTTCTCATGAGTAATATGCAAGCTACTTTGCACAGCCTTATTAATTACACACATAACCTGAAAGATATCATTATAGAGCTGAATAAACGGGTGATCGACAACACAAAATCAGAAAAGTTTGTGTCTTTGTTCATAGCGAAACTCAACACCAAAAGTCAGCAATTCACGTATATTAACGCGGGACATAATCCACCCATTCTTTACTACGAAAATAAATTTCAGGATTTAACCAAAGGCTGCACAATACTGGGTATTACCGAAAATCTGGCTCCTATTCACGTAGAAACCTTTAATTATACATCTGAATTCACACTGGTGTGTTATACTGATGGTCTTACAGATACTTCTAATTTAGAAAATGACTCCGTAACAACCGACGCACTAAAAGAGATTATCGCCAATAATAATAAATCCAAACCCGAATTCATTAATGAGGCTCTACTCTATTATGCGGAGGAATTTAAGGGAGAAAATGAATTTCCGGATGATATTGCTTTACTTACCCTTAAAGTGAAGGATCTTGTTTTCTAGAGCAAGACGCCTGATTAATAACTGAATCGTTTTTTAAGGTTATTGAAGGGCTTTTCAATAAAATGGTAAGAACAAATTGCCAATACCAGTGCGATTATAAAAAAGAAGACCCAAACTGTATTCATACTATTAATAGTGATCTGTAATCTTGGCGCCAGATAGTTCCAATAAAGAGCCGGAACAAATAAATGATACAGATAAAGTCCATAGGATATTTTTCCAATGTAAACAATGATTTCATGACTCAGGATAAATTTCCCAAGATACTTAAAGTCATCGTGTGCAGCCTTGTAAATAATGAAAGCAATGGCAATTGAAAAAAGATATTCGTCAAGCACACCCCTAAAAAAATTAAGGGATACATACACTTCGTTCACATAAAAAACCAAAGCATAGAATAAAACAAAAAAACACAAGAGCGCATAATTATTAAAAGTGGCGTGTAGCTTTTGACTATACCTTTGTGAATAGGCCATCAATGCCCCAAGACATAAGGGAAAAAACAAATTAAGAGTAAAATAGGCTCCTGTCTGCCAATTTGCGATAAAAAGGTAGCATGCCAAACGACTAATAAATGATACGCTTATAAACAAAAGAATAATCCTTAAAATGTATTTTTCACGAACCATTAAAATAATAAGTGGCCAGATCAGATAGAATTGCTCTTCAACTGCCAGAGACCAAAAATGTGTAAAATCTCCCAACGCGCTGTCAGCTTTACATTGCAGAAGATTTGAGGTATAGGTTAGTAGCCAGGGTGCAATTTGACGGGTATTAGCATGATTAATGTATAGAAGATAAATCACCAGTAAATAATAAGCCGGGAAAATTCGCAAAAATCGTCTAATATAAAAGGTCTTAAGAGCATCGACAAGACTGATGTCACCGGCATTCATTTTTTCTTTGAGAGAAAAAAGAATATTACTTATCAGATAACCACTTAACACAAAAAATAAAATTACACCTCTCCCCCACGGAACCATTTGTACCCACTCTATTTTGGATTCCCAGGCTATCCAATGCCCGATCATGACAGAAACAACTGCAAAGCACCTCAAACCGTCGAGTTGAGAATAGTAATTTAAACTGCCCGGCTTATCGGTCATTTATCAGGGGTTTTGTGTATTCCGGAGGTTTTAAGCGAGGGCTTTTTT
>CAZMHW010000545.1:0-2985 GCA_964566105.1 uncultured Akkermansia sp. | reverse complement strand
TTGCATTAAGGTCTTGAATCCGCCTGGTAAACACGTTGTTGTTTGCGCCATTGAAAAGCATGCAGGGGTAAGCATAAGTACCTGTTCCCTGCACATTCAGGTTATTAAAATTCATGTAGTCGGCTCCGCCTAAACCCAGTACCCAGGGTTGAGAAGAGTTGCTGGAATTAAAAGTCAGTAAACAACCGTTTCCATTCACCGTAATGGTGTTGGTAGCAGATGTTCCTGTAATGTTTGAGAAATTTGGTTGTTCCGTGTACGGCCCGGAACCGGTTACCACATTTACGGTGAGCGGCCCTGAAACGCCACTGGTGTTGAGTGTAGTCGCTAAGGCGCTAAAGGTTTGATAATTGGTACCACCGGTGGCAACGGCACTGTTAATGGTTACCGTTCCGGAAATTTGCGCTGCATGTTTTAATGTACCGAGACAGAGCAGTACAAAAAGCAACACGTGTGTGTAGTTTTTTTTCATGATTGAGGAGGGTTTAGTTGTTAATCAAACTTAATTAATTATATGTTAAAAACAATGCTCACAAAAAAAATAACCTGATTTTTAACAAAGTATTTTAAACTGCCGTTAGACAATAGAAACCTTTGAAAAAGGTGAACTACTTGTCTTAGTGCAGTTAATCCAGATTTAGTAATTGTTAGCATTTCTTTTAAGTCATTTGTATTGAAAAGCTTACAATTACTTACATCGTAGACAGTTGTTTTTCAACTGTCTAATTAGGTTCAACAAAAAAACCCGCCTCTTACGAGGCGGGTTTTTAAAAGAATCTGTAAAAACTATTCTTATTGTTTTACAACTTTAACAACTTCAGTTGTTGAGTTAGATTTAATTTTTACATAGTAAATACCGTTAGCAGCATTTACCAGGTTTACTTTTACTTTATCAGAAGTAACAGCACCCGCATAAACTACACGACCGGATAAATCAACCACTTCTAATGTTTTAGCAGTAGCGTTGCTTAATTCGATAGTGAATTCTCCAACAGTTGGATTAGGGTAAACTTTTACCGCGTTTCCAGCCTGAGAGATTTCGTTTAAGCCAACACAGTCATTTACGTTTTGTACGAAAGTGGTGCTTTTTGAACAACCGTTAACATCAGTAGCAGTTAAGGTATAAGTAGTGGTTTGGTTAGGAGAAACACTGATAGGGTTACCAGTCATGATGAATGAAGAAGTGTTTGACAACCATTGGTAGCTGATGGCAGCAGAACCTCCGGCAGTTAATACTGCAGTTTCTTTTACACACATTTCGTTAGGCAAGCTGCTTGCAGCTGTTACAGTTGGTAACGGAGTTACGCTGATAGACTGAATAGCAAGACCAGTACAACCTTGTGCGTTAGTACCTAACACAGTGTAGTTGGTATTTGCAGTTGGAGATACAGTAATGATATTGTTAGTATTTCCATTGCTCCAGGTGTAAGAAGCTGCGCCAAAAGCAGTGATGTTAGCAGGTGAACCTGCACATACAGTTGCTTTGTTAGCGATTACATAGATAGAAGGCGCAGGGTTAACAGCGATAGCCTGAGATACAGTACTTGTACAACCAGTTAAGGTATTAGTACCAACTACCGTGTAAACCACGTTATTGAATGGGGTATCGGAAATAGATGAACCATTTGCGCCATTGCTCCAGGTATAAGTATCAGCACCACCGGCAGTTAAGCCCACTGCATCGTTAGCACAAATAGTAGTATTGTTTGCGCTTACAGAGATGCTAGGAGTATTTGGTGAACCCGCAGTACAAGGAATTGTAATTCTTAGATCATCCCAGGTTAAATACTGAGCAGATGAAGACGTGTTACCAGTTCCTCTCACGGCAATGTAATAAATACCTGAAGTTGGCACAGTGAAAGTGTTGGAAAGTGATTTGTACACGTTACTGATCGCAGGACCTGCAGTAGTAGCAATAGTTACCTGGCCTGTAGCAGTTTGTGTTGTTCCGTAAAGGATAGATAAATCTGTCCAGTTATTGTAACCGTAGTATTCGGTTTGGAACCACAATGAAGCTGAATACGTGATACCAGGCTCTAACTGAATACCGTTCGTGTAGAAATAACGGGTACCAGCCGGGTTATAGTAGAAAGAAGCGTAAGCGTTACCTGTACGTGCTGTTCTGCCCAGTGTATTTGACACATTAGAGGTAAGACAGTTTGCTGGTAAATTACTTGCAGACCAGGAACAGTTTGGTAACTTGTTAGCACCTTGAATACCTTCAAAACTTTCGTAATAAGGCACAGTGCTAATGGTAACTGGTTGTACAGATACCTGATTAACAACAGCGGTCATACTTTGTGCTGTGTTAGTACAAGTAAGTACCGCGTTATACCAGGTAGCAACGGTTACGTTTGGTGCCGAATAAGCAGTAAGTGTTGCGCCGGTAATTGGCGTAAACGGACCTACTGAAGAGGTAGTAGACGAATACCATTGAGTTGTAATACCTGTAACGGTATTTGAGTTAGCCAAATACATTGGAGCACTTGCATTAGGGCAAATAGCAGCAGTTGGGCCAACTACAGAGTTAGCAATAGGAGCAGTTGAACACGGCGTTGGAGAAATAATGTTGATCACATAGTCTTCCACTTCACCCCAGGTAATAGATCCACAAGGCCCACTCATCGAAGATGTTTCAGATTCCCACACACGCATACGGGTTAAACCGGTTAAAGCGGTAGCAGGAATAGTTACACCAGCAGGAGCACTGAAGATGTTGAATGCAGGAGTAACCGCACCAGCTCCATAAGTAGAAGTCCAAACCAATTCACCTGCACCGGTGAATAAACCATCCTGGTTGTAATCGATGAACACACCGATGATTCCACTGTATGCATATGAGCCACACATGGTTAAACCAACGGATAAAGGATAGTTAAAGCCCTGAATAACCACAGGGGCAGGAACAGAACCAGACACAATGGGAATCACCGAAGATCCGGTGAAGTTGGAATACATACTACCAGCAGAACCCGGACAGGGAGC
>CAZMHW010000544.1:0-2985 GCA_964566105.1 uncultured Akkermansia sp. | reverse complement strand
TAACAAACAACCTCCATTTGTTCCCTCGGACAAAAGAGTTAAACAAAATCTAAAGGCAAAAGTCCTTTTCAAAAACGCTGCCCCCCGCAGCAAAACAAATCAAAATTTATTGGCTACTGAAAGAAGTACTAACCCGGTTAGTGTACCCCTCATACCCTAACCTCAAAAATTTCAGTTATGAAACTCTATCATTTAATGATGTCTGAGCACATCAAAGGGGTCGGCCTATACCTAATAATCATGCTGGCAGGCATTGACTACGCAGGAATCCTCGACTACGGTTTAAAAGCAGCAATGGGAAGTATTGTGTGGTTTGGCTTCAAACTGCTTGGCGATTATTACTCGGCAAAAATCAAACGCAGTGTTCACAATCCTAAAAAAGAAAAACAATGAACCCGCTTGCACTCATATTATTGCTCGGTCTTGGCGTTGCTGCCATTAATACAATGGCAAACAACTACAACGGAAACAAACTGGAAGTAAAAATCCTGCAAGTGGACAGTTTCAAACTGACACTGGAAGGTTTGCAGTTTAATTTTTTGGTTCAGGTAACAAATCCATTTCCACACGAACTGGAATTTATACAGGCTATTGCAGGAGCGGAATATAACAGGGACAAATTTTTAAGAACCCTAAAGCAAGGCGCAAATATCAGGATTAAGCAAAGTCAGTATAGCTATACCTCAGTAGTACCCTATGCTAAAATACTTACCCTTCTGCCAGCCCTTAGCCAAAACAAACTAACAAATACCTCAGTCACTTTATCCATAGAGATACAGGCGGGAGGCTATAAAGGCTCGGACAGTAAAACATTTAAGCTAGACAGTCTTGCACAAGACACAACAAAAAAAATAAAATAAGGTGAGTACCCAACTATTAAATATTCATTCAATCATAGGTTATGTAGCCAATAACAACCTTTTGAGAGCAAGCAGGGGCGGCGAAGAGTTCGGGGGAATTTTACCCGCCCCTGCCTTTCGGGAGGAAATAGTAAAGCGCAATGCAGATGTAAGCCAGACTGTAAAGGAAATGCAGAAGTTGATTCGTGAGAGTGCGTGGCAAACTGCAAGGCTGTCAAAACTATTGTTAGGCAAAGATTTATATACAACAGGAAAAAAGATATGGGGTTTTTTATTCTACCATATTCTTTACAAGGAAGACGACAAAGGAGAAGAACAATTGCGTACACCTGCCCTAAGCTGGTACTTACGCACAAAGCGCGGGATTGATTGCGACGACTTTTCGATTTTCGCAAGCACTATTCTCTACAATCTTGGAATCCCTCACTATTTAAGGATTGCCAAGTATAGGGATGAGAATGGCAAACCCAAAGATCATTTCCAACACGTTTACGTGGTGGTTCCGCAAAAGGATAAAAAGTATATCACCATTGATGCCGTACTGGACGAGTACGATACAGAAAAAGAAACAGTAGAAACAAAAGATTTTTTAGTCATGAGCAATAGTAACCTAAACGGAATTGACGTGTCCGTTTTAAGTGGAATCGAAGAAGATACCCTTAAAGAAATGTCAGGAATCCTTGAAGGCGTGGACTTCGATACCATAAAAGAATTAAACGGGCTAGAGGGATTGGATAGTGTTGAGGAATTAGAAGGGCTGCACGGTGATGACGGCGAAGTAATCCTGGGTTCAATCTATAACCACATGAAACGTACACGGGACTTTGTGAGAAGAAACCCTCATTGTATCGGTATGGTGGATGATCCTCAGATGCTCGGTGATATGCTCGACTATGGCCTTCGTTACTGGAACACCGATAAACAGGAATTAGCCTTGGGGATTTTAGCCCAAAGGGAAGATGAAATCAACACCCTTCAAGGTCTAAATAACCTCTCAGGTAACGGTGATGAAACGCAACTTTATTATGGCGTTGAAGGACTGGGAGGTGTTTCGGTGCTTGGAAAGATCAGAGTAAAAAAACAGTTTTTCAATAACATTAAAAAGACAGTTGCCAAGGTAAAACAGAGCGTGAAGAAAACAGGTGGTAAAGTCAAAGCTGGTGTTAAAAAGGCCGGACAGAAAGCCGCTAAGGTTGCAAAGAAAGTTGGCAAACTCCTTGTAAAAACAAACCCTTTAACCATTGCAGTAAGGGGTGGGGTTTTGGCAGCAATGAAAACCAATTTTTTAAAGATAGCTGCCCGCCTCAAATGGGGCTATCTCACAGAATCAGAAGCAAGGGAAAACGGTTTTGATATGGATGAGTGGGCGAAAGCTAAAAAATCACTCACCAAGGCTGAAAATATGTTTGTCAATGTTCTGCAAGGCAAGGCTGAGGCTTTTAAAAAAGCAATCTTAACAGGCAGAGCCGGAGGGCTTGCAGGAGTGAACGACGAACTAGGGATAGTTGCTGCAACAGCGGCGGGAGCATCACTCACAGCGGCTATGCCATTCATTAAAAAATTGTTGGAGCTTGTAAAAATCATTAATCCCGGTAAACTGCTTGCCAAAGTAAAAGCAAACAAACTGGCTAAAAAACAAAAACAGGCAGAAACAATGCCCGAAGCAGACGAGGAAGCGCAAAGCGCCCAACCCGAAGATTCTGAGAATACCAGCACAACTGAGGATAATAACTCTACTCCTTCAGAAAACCTGAACGAAGAAAACACAAGCGATAATTCACAATCCGATAATCAAACAGATTCCGAAGGAAAACCCTCAGTAAAAAAGGATTCAGAAAGCGAAAGCACTCAGGAGGAAACAGGAGGGCAGCCCGAATCTACCAACGGGACAACAAATACAAACATTGTTCCTTCCAATTCGGCCAATCTCCCAGCCGCAAAAGAAACAGTCCCCACAGAGGAAACCAACCCTGTGATGAAAGTAGTGAATTGGGTTAAAGAAAACCCCGGTAAAAGCGCTTTGATTACAACGGTGGGACTTGTGTTATTCTTTGGGGCAAAATCCTCACTAAGCCCTTCGCATGGTATGGGAAAAGTACGCAAAGGAAAAAGCAAAAAAGGAAAG
>CAZMHW010000543.1:0-2995 GCA_964566105.1 uncultured Akkermansia sp. | reverse complement strand
TTCGGAGAAGAAGAAATTCTTAACGATCCGGATAAAATGGATAAATTAATTAACCGCCAGGCGCAATTACAGGAACAAATTGATCAGCATGATCTCTGGAACCTGGACAGTCGTCTGGAACGTTCGATGGATGCCCTGCGTTGTCCTGAACCGGACGCTCAGGTAAAAGTGCTTTCGGGTGGGGAACGCCGCCGTGTGGCCCTTTGCCGGTTATTATTGCAGGAACCAGATATTTTATTGCTCGATGAGCCCACCAATCACCTCGATGCGGAGAGTGTGGATTGGTTAGAACAACATTTACAACAATACAAGGGAACCATTATTGCGGTTACCCACGACAGGTATTTCCTGGATAATGTAGCAGGCTGGATATTAGAGTTAGATAGGGGAGAGGGTATTCCCTGGAAAGGAAATTACAGCAGCTGGCTGGAACAAAAAGGTGCGCGTTTAAAACAAGAGGAAAAGACAGAAAGTAAGCGTCAGAAAACCCTTGCCCGCGAGTTGGATTGGATCCGCCAGGGCGTAAAAGGACGTGGGGTAAAGCAAAAAGCCCGTTTAAATAATTATGAGAAAATGCTGGGCGAGGATGTAAAAACGAAGGAAGAAAATCTGGAGATCTTCATCCCGAATGGCCCGCGTCTTGGTAACGAGGTAATCGATGCCATTGAGGTATCTAAAGCGTTTGGAGATCGTTTATTATACGAACACCTTAATTTTAAATTACCTCCTGCCGGAATAGTTGGAATTATTGGTCCCAATGGTGCAGGTAAAACCACCTTGTTCAGAATGATCATGAATGAGGAAAAACCAAGCTCCGGTGAATTTAAAGTGGGACCAACCGTTAAGGTGAGTTATGTGGATCAGAATCATAAAGAACTTGATCCGAACAAAACGGTTTATGATGTGATAAGTGGTGGCCTGGATAATATTAACCTGGGAGGTAAGCCTATGAACTCAAGAGCTTACATCTCCCGCTTTAATTTTAATGGCAGTGATCAGGGAAAAAAAGTCAGCGTTTTATCGGGTGGAGAAAGAAACCGTTTGCATCTGGCAATGGCGTTGAAAGAAGAGGGTAACGTTTTGTTGCTCGATGAGCCGACCAACGACCTGGACGTGAATACCCTTCGTGCGTTGGAAGAAGGTCTCGAAAACTTTGCCGGTTGCGCGGTAATTATTAGTCACGACAGGTGGTTTTTAGATCGTGTGTGCACTCATATGTTGGCTTTTGAGGGCGATAGCAGTGTGTATTGGTTTGAAGGCGGATACAGCGAATACGAAGAGAACCGTAAGAAACGTCTGGGTAATGTGGAGCCAAAAAGACCCCGTTACAAAAAATTGGCTGTCTAAAATCAGTTTTGCAGATATTAATTGTCATATTACAGAGGTTTCTTTAGCGAAAATTAATTTATATCTTTAAACAAAAAACGTAGCATTATGATCCATTTCGATTCATCCAAAATCCTTATCCCTGTTGATTTCAGTGATACTTCTTTATTAGCTATTAAGCATGGTGCCTTTATTGCTCAGTACACCAAGGCTGATCTTTATTTGTTACATGTAATAAACGCTCCTTTTCTTTCTCAAAATATGTTTTTACCTATTGTAACCCTCGAAAACAATACGGAGATAGAGAAAAAAGCGCTGGCGAAACTGGCCGAACTTTCAGAAGACCTTAAAAAAGAATATGGTATAAATGCCCAAAGCATTATTAAAATAGGATCCCCAAGCAAAGAGGTGAGTCAGGTTGCAAAAGAAATTGGCGCTTCTTTAATTATTATGGGTACCCACGGTTATTCTCCGCTGGAAGAAATGGTAATTGGAAGTACCGCTCTGAAGGTAATTACCAAGTCGCCATGCCCTACAATGGCCATGAGTGGTGAAGCAAGTCACAAGGGTTACAGCAAGATTGTAATGCCAATTGATAACACCACTAACTCCCGCCAAAAGGTAAACTACACCCTGGAGATGGCGAAAAAATTTAACGCATCTGTTCACGCCATTGCGTTGTTGGGAGCAAATGAAGAAAACGACAAAGCTGCTCTGGAACTTGTTCTTCATCAAATTGGAGAATTAGCAAAAGAAAAAGGAGTGACCTATCATTCAGAAATGCTTACAAATCTTAAAAACAGAGCAGTAGCTACCGTTTCTTACGTTGAAAAAAACAATGCGGATCTTATTGTGATCATGACAGATCAGGACGCTGAGTTAAGCGGATTTTTCCTTGGACCATATTCTCAGCAAATTATTCACTTAAGTAAAGTACCGGTATTAGCCATTAAACCTCAGGATTTGTTTACCAGCGACGCTTCCTTTTTAGCGAATACCAGCGGTTTCTAATTAAAAATACATGAAGGACCTCCATGATCTTTGTATTATGGAGGTCTTATTTTTTTAGATCATGCAGAAGGACTATAAAGTAAAAATAACACTGCGCGTTGATTGGGCCGATCTGGACCTCTTCGGACATGTAAATAACGTAGCCTTTTTCCGCTACGTGCAAGCGGGAAGATTGAATTATTGTGAAGAGATAGGGTTAACTGCCTTAAACGATCCTACCAAACACAGTTTTATGGTAGCCTCCAGTCAGTGCCGCTTCAAAAAACCGCTGTTGTATCCCGGAACTATTACGATCTATACAAAAGTAGATTGGGTGAAAAATTCCAGCTTTCAATTATCTTACAAACTGTTAGATCAGAACAGTGACGTGGTAGCGGAAGCCGAGGACGTTCTGGTTTTATTTGACCACCACAAGAAGCAAAAAATAAGTATTGGCGACGCTCTGATCAAAAGAATGGAATTGATGGAAAACAAGACCATGGAACGTCTTGTATAAATTCTGTAAAGCGGATAGCTGAACAATTCACAAATTGTTTAAAAATCACTTCTTCTTTAAGGCAATATTTGTTTGCTTCCATTACCTTTGCACTCGAATTTAATCTCACATTATGCAATCACAACCTGAACATATTACCTGTTTAATTATTGGATCCGGTCC
>CAZMHW010000542.1:0-2995 GCA_964566105.1 uncultured Akkermansia sp. | reverse complement strand
TCTCCACATAACGTTTCCTGATTTTTTTTGCCAGGTGCCAAACGGTCATTATAAAAATTAAGAAGATTGCAATAACAATGGTAATCCATCCGCCGTGCGTAAACTTGCTCATGTTGGCCGCGAAAAAAGAAATCTCAATGACCAGGTAAACCGTTATGATAAAGTAGATGAAGTATTGGTTGTACCGTTTCATGTGCATGTAAAAATTAAGTAACGTGGTGGTCATGAGCATTGTTAAGGCAATAGCCAGGCCATACGCATGTTGCATGTTCTTGGATTCTTTAAAATAAAGTACCGCTCCGATACAACCTAACATCAGAATCCAGTTCACGGAAGGAATGTACAATTGTCCCTTTAAAAGAGAAGGGTGTTTTATGCCTATTTTAGGCCAGAGGTTTAAACGAATGGCTTCGTTAATAATGGTAAAAGAACCGCTGATAAGCGCCTGGGAGGCAACAATGGCAGCTATGGTAGCCATCACAATTCCTACAGGAACAAAACTTTCTGGCATCATCAGGTAAAAAGGATTTCCACCTCTCATGTTCCCCAATTGCTGTCCTTCGTGCGCGATTAGCCAGGCCCCTTGTCCAAAATAATTCAGAATCAGCATTGCTTTTACAAACACCCAGGAGGTCCGTATGTTTTTTTTGTCGGAATGCCCCATGTCTGAATAAATAGTTTCAGCACCCGTGGTACATAAAAACACCGCTCCAAAAATAGTAAAGCCAAAAGGGTGAGTAACCAATAAATTGTAGGCGTACCAGGGGTTAAGACAATAAAGTACCGACCAGTCATTTTTTAACTGGTAAATTCCAAGAATTCCGAGCATTAAAAACCAGAGAGTCATAAAAGGACCAAAGGGCCTCCACATAAAGGCTGAGCCAAATTGTTGCAGGAAAAATAAAAGAAACAGAATTCCTAACACGATGGGGATGGTATTAAATCCCGGATCATAATACCTTAATCCTTCGAGCGCGGCGGAAATAGAAATGGAGGGAGTTATCACACCATCGGCCAGCAAAGCGCTACCCCCAATGATAGCAGGAACAAGTAACCATTTAAACCGTGTGCGTCGCACCAGAGCGTACAAAGAAAAGATGCCACCCTCTCCTTTATTATCTGCTCTTAAGGTAAGCACAATGTATTTGATGGTGGCCTGAAGGGTGAGTGTCCAGAATATCGCGGAGATACATCCCTTTACAATTTCGGCATGAATGGTCTCATTACCGAATATGGCGCTCATGACATAAAGCGGCGAAGTGCCAATGGCTCCGTAAATAATGCCAAGAGAGATCAATAAACCGTTGAGGGTAATTTTTTTTCTGCTTTGGTTAAGAAGCGACATAAAAAACAATGAATTAGAATGTAGTATAAAGTTACCATAAAAAATCAGGATGCTCAACCAAAGAATACTTGTGAAACGTAAAAATGTTTTGCGATCAGAATATTTAAACCCGGAAATTAAGTGTACTAAGGCGAATGATTCTCCATTTCGATGGGCATTATATCTGAAAATAAATTAAATTAGAGGACTTGGAAATAGAACAAAAAGCGATAAGGGTAACCTACCTGAGTATTTTTGGGAATACCAGTTTGGCAATTGTAAAAGGGCTTACCGGGTATTTTGGTAATTCCTATGCCATGATGGCCGATGCCATTGAATCTACTTCCGATATTTTTTCTTCCTTGTTAGTGTTGTTCGGAATAAAATATTCTACCCGGCCCGCCGACAAAAATCATCCTTATGGTCACGGACGAGCCGAACCTTTGGTAACCTTTTTAGTGGTAGGTTTTTTAGTGGCTTCGGCGGTGGTTATCGCTTATCAGAGCATCGAACACATTAAGACGCCGCACGAGCTACCCAAACCGTATACACTTATTGTTTTGGGAGTGATCATTCTGATAAAAGAAACCTTCTACCGGATAGTAAAACGTAGAGGAGAACAAACGCACAGCACTTCTATAAAGGCGGATGCCTGGCATCACCGCAGCGATGCCATTACGTCTCTTGCTGCATTCATAGGCATTTCCATTGCTCTTTTATTAGGGAAAGGATATGAAATGGCCGATGATTGGGCAGCTCTGTTGGCATCGGGAATTATTCTTTATAACAGTTATCTTATTTTCAGGCCGGCCCTGGGGGAGATCATGGATGAACAGCTCTATGATGCCTTAATTTTAAGAATCCGGGATTTATCCAAAGACGTAGAAGGAGTTATTGATACAGAGAAGTGCCTTATCCGTAAAACAGGGATGAAATACCACGTGGACCTGCATGTTATTGTGTCGGCGCACATTACAGTGAAAGAAGGGCATCTGATTGCCCACAATCTAAAAGACTACCTCCAGAAACAATTGATTCAGCTGGCAGACGTGCTTATTCATGTGGAGCCAAACGATTAGTCCGCTAATTTGAACTCCGTCTTTTTCAGTGTTCCCCAAGAAATTATGACCTATTCTGATACCCGGACTTTGGGATCAACATTTTTTTAACACGCTGACGCTTTTTATTTCATTTTATATAAATAAATGATACATTTATTATAGCTAAACACATTATTAATTAGTAACCCCACAAATCATGAAAAAAAAATACATTAATTTGAAAAGAGCGGTCCAGACTCTTTTTCTGTCAGCAGTCGTTGGTGTCACAACCTCCGGTGCTCAGACAGTTACGCAGACATTCACCTATACCGGTGCAGTGCAACAATTTACAGTTCCTCCTTGTGTAGGAACAATGACTATTGATGTGAAAGGTGCGGCTGGAGGAACCGGAGGAAGTTCGGGTTCTGCCGGCGGTAATGGCGGCGGTGTAACAGGGGTGATCACCTCAACACCCGGTCAGGTCATGTACATTTATGTAGGTGGCATGGGAAGTGTTACAGCCGGCGGATTTAACGGCGGCGGTAACGGCGGTGTAAGTTCAACTTCGTCTGGTTCAGGCGGAGGTGGGGGTTCTGATATTCGTATAGGTGGAACGGCACTTGCTAATAGT
>CAZMHW010000541.1:0-2997 GCA_964566105.1 uncultured Akkermansia sp. | reverse complement strand
GTATAAATACTAGTATTTTTATCCTAAATTTAACCTGTCAAAACTCTGATTATGCCCAAATTACAAAGCAAACAGATTAAAATGCGGCCTAAACGCTATACTGGTACTATTTTTTTCCTCGCGGTCAATATCTTACATTATATTTAAAAAAAAATGTTTAACCAATCTTAAAATTAAAACTATGTCATTTACAGGAAATGAAGACCATCAAATTTCACTAGCCACTGCCGCTGAGTGGACAGAAAACTACCGAACCGCAAATCCAGGACAAACTAAAGGGCATTTTTTTGGTAAGGAGTACATTCAAAGCATTTTAAATCAACCAAATTGTGTGGGAATTAGGATTTACTATGCGCTTGATGAGAATGGGGAAAAACAACTTATTCTTGTTGGAGTTGATGCAAATGAAAACGATTTATACAATGGAATATTGGCAGAAAGATCCTACAAGTGCCCCCCCTTTTGTGGAGTAAATAATCCATTAAATAGTTAATGACCTCACAAAGCATTTATAATGCGGTCTCTCATGTCTCAGCACTTAGCGTGTTGATTCCATTGGGATTTTGTCTGAACGACATAAGGACTCTCAATAAACTATTGAGAGTCCTTTTTCTTTATATTCTTGTTTCCATGTTTGCCGAAATAGGTGGTTTAATACTATCTCAAAATAAAATTCATAATTACCTTTTACAACACATTTTTACAATAATAGAATGTGGATTAATAGCTTGGATTTACCTTTTTCAATTTGTAAATAAATGGCACAAAACTATTGTTTATGTCGTTTTCTGCATTTTCCTTTTGACTTCAATAGTTATTTTGATTTTCAAAGGAGGTTATAATAGGGGTGATAGTATATTAAGCACATTTGAGTCTTGTTTTATAATGACTCTATCAGGAATATATATATTAAAAAATCTAAGAGAAATAACTCTCAGTAAATTGTCTGATTCGTACTTTTCTTGGCTTAATGCAGGTTTTCTAATCTACTTCAGCACAAGCTTTTTTCTTTTTTTATTCAATGATTATATTGAGAGCTGCGAATTAACGATTGCATACATTTTATATAGTTTGCATTTAATTTCTAATATTGCATACAACATTCTTTTAGGCATAGGGGTATGGAAGGCCAAACAAACATAGGAAGTATTATTGGTATGGGGGTGTTTGCAATGATTTTCTTATCACTGCTAATACTTACCATTTATTTTATTTATAAAAAAAGGATTTTGGAGAAGGAGGCTGAACTTCTTGCAAAGGAACAAGAAAAGCAGGTAGCCATATTTAATACCGCCTCTGAGGTAGAAGAAAAACAAAAGGAAAAGATTGCAAAAAATTTACACGATGGCGTCATCCCCGTTATAGCTGCCTGTCAAAGAAGTATTTTAAAAAGCGTCCGGGACTATGAGAAAAAGGGGAGTTTAGATGTGGAGCGAATTAAAAAAGACATTGACAATCTGAGTGAAATTGTAGATAATATCAGGGAAGTCTCGCATGATCTTATTCCTGGCACGCTTCTGTCTTACGGTCTCATTAAAGCGCTCTCCTATTATATTGACCAAATAAAAGACACGGGAGATTCCAAAGCTGATTTCGAGAATTTAACCATGTTTGAGGAAAAAATTCCCTTTTCAAAAACGGATCAACTTCACATTTACAGAATTTGTCTCGAAATATTAAACAACCTTTATAAGCACGCAAAGTATAACTATTTAAAAGTTACTATCGAAAGCCAGAATAACGCACTTGAAATTGAATTTATGCACGACGGAAAAGGAATTACGAATAAGGAAATAGAAACGCTCACTGAATCTGCCACTGGACTTGGACTAAGGTCTTTAAAATCAAGAATTATGCTTTTAAATGCGGATATTGATTACACTACGGATTCAGACATGGCAAGCGTTAAAGTAACTATACCACTCAAAAAATGAAACAAGATATTTATATCGGCATTGCCGAAGATCACGACATGGTTAGACAAGGGCTGGTCGCTCTTTTAAAAGAAGAGGATGGAATTAAGGTTCTTTTTGATGTGAGCGATGGACCTCAATTACTAGATCGCCTGAAGTCCGCAAAACCTGATATTGTTTTACTGGATATAGAAATGCCGTTCATGACGGGTGCAGAGTTGTTTGGGAAGCTTAAACAAGGTTATCCAAATATCAAAATAATTATTATCAGTGCCTTTTCTCATGAGTCCGCTATACTTGAATATATAAGAAAAGGAGCAAACTCTTTTTTGCCAAAAAATTCGAGCATTGAAAAGGTAGTAGAAGCTATTAAAACAGTGTATGAACAAGGGGCTTATTACGACAACAAGGTGTCAATAATCCTGGCAAAAGAAATCGCAGGATCGGGAAGCAACAATATCCCTCAGGATCAAGAATTATCAGACAAAGAGATTAGCATTATTAAGTTAATTTGTCAAAATAAGTCCAGTAAAGAAATCGCAGATCAACTTAACCTCAGTAAAAAAACAATCGACTGGCACCGGGCAAAAATAATGCGTAAAACCCACTCTACGAACATAACGGGTTTAATCCGCTATGCCGTAAATAATGGACTAGCAAGCCTAAGCTAACACCTTTATGCTAAACTAGTACTAATCTGGTCAACAATCAGGTAGTTGTCCCAGTTGATTCTTTTTTGTTTCCAGCTTACCTTTAAACGTGTCTCTTTTAATTACTGAGGTTTATGCGAAAACAGGATAAGATCAAAATAATGATTGCTGAAGCTGACAAATCTTATAGAGATATTTTTTCTAAAGAGGCACAAAATGATTCGATAACAGTGATTGGTGAAGCGGCAAGTGAACTTGAGTTATTTCAAAAACTCTCTTTTCAGAAACCAGATGTTTTAATTTTCGATTTGTACTTAACCAGCGGTAAACTAGCACAGACCGTCAAAGGAATTAAAAAGCTTTCTGAGTTTACCAAAATTCTTGTATTAAGTTATGATAGTTCGGTAGAATTAATTGATTTATGTATGTCTAAG
>CAZMHW010000540.1:0-2999 GCA_964566105.1 uncultured Akkermansia sp. | reverse complement strand
GTGGATTTGTTGGTGAACATTTTTACCACAAAATCTTTAGGATAAATAGAAACCGGTGTGGTGCGGGAAAGGTAACGGTTGTTGTCCGGATTCTGATCTCCTGCACTGCCATTTACTGTTGTAAGAGACACCTGGAAAACTGAACTGACTGTGCTGGTGAGGATAGAAGCAGAGGGAGGAAATACTACTGTGGTTTCATCTAAAAATCCCAAAGCACCGTTCCAGGTGTGGGTGAGCACTGTACCACCTTGCAGACCGTAATTAAACACAACAGATTTTACGGAATCAGTTCCTACGTTTTTGATCTTAATGGTAGGATTGCTGCAGGCCGGATTTTCGCGGTAATAATTATCGTCCTTGGTAGGAGAGATAATATCTTCGATAGACACATCCACAGAATGATTAGGAGCAGAATAATTTATGAGTTGGGTAACAAAATTATAACCGCCTAGGCTTCCTGAACCAACATAGGGTTGCATGTCAATGTCTACACTAAAGGTGGCGTTAGAGGAAGAGATGGACGATATGTCGTGGTAAATAGGCCACACCACTGCGCCAGGACACCAGTTGCCCCTTTCGAAAACCCAGGTGCCTGTTTGAGGATACACTTCGTTTATACCGCAGTCTTTACGCCAGATCTGTTTCTGGGAGATCATGGCGTTGTTTATTTTTAATTGGTAGTATTTACTGCAAAATTCAGAACATCCCAGACTGTCCGATCCATGTCCGCTTACAGTGTTTTTAATGTAAGAGCGTGTGCCCGGAGTGGGGTAGATAAAGCCTTTTGGAATTAAATAATTTTCAATGGAATTGGAGGCATTGCCAAAGGGAAAATAACCGTCGTAAATGTTTTTTACAGAAAGTTCATCCATGGGCGGCGTTCCTTCAATAAACTCTATTTTTAGTGTAATGGTAAATCCCCAGGAATAACCGGAGTAGTTAAAACGCATGCCAGTGGGTCCTTCCAGCGCGGTCGCGTAATCGGTCACTTCTACAATGTAATCGTGTTTTTTGTTTTGAGAAAGCCAGTCTGTAGCGTAAGGTGTGATTACGCGGGTAATTTCCACAGTATCTTTACCCGGAGGTTTAGCGTAAATCTGAGTGGTATAGTCCCAGGAAGCGCAGTACTGTGAACCCGGAGGGCAGCCGTAGGTTCCTAAGATGTAATGCAAACGGATCTTCCGGTAACGTTTGCCGGTGGGAAAAACAGCGGTGGTATCGTAATTTCCATAATACGTGAGTTTACGAAGATTCCACACCGTTACCCAGGTGGTGTCACCGGGATTAGAAAAAACGCTGAGATTAAATAACTCAGCAAATATAAGTATGAGAATAAAGCGTTTAAAATTCATAACGTCAATGCTCCTAGTATTGTTTTAGAGCCGATCAAATATAGGAATTTATTAACTCTAACTTAGGAGTTGTTGTAAGGTATTTATCACCACTGGGTGATGAAGGAATACCTACTTAAAAAATAACCAGGCCTTATTTCTCTATGATCAATTTTTTTCTTCCAACCGAACCATCTGTTTTACTAAGTTGAAGAAGATAGACTCCGGCAGGAATACCAGAGATATCTATACTTTTAGATTCATTAGAAATGACAGAACTCAATAAAACTTTACCCGTTGGATCTATAATTTGTGTGTTGTAATTATAAAAGCCATCTTCCTCGGCAAATATGGTAAGCGTCTCTCTTACCGGGTTTTGAAACCTGAACCCAATTAAATTTGGATTTGAATAGTCATTTATGCCCAATGGAGTTTTGCTTACATCGTTAAATAATACACACCAGTATTCATAGAATGGTGGGAGAGAAGGATAAGTTAATACACTGCTACTGGTAGTTTTGGCGGATATAGTCAAAATGCAGGCATGTGTGCCTGGACTATACCATTCATAACTGATTGTGTTTTCGTATGTTATGTGACTTGTATTAGTTGAAGATAAAGTTTGTTTATAGTTTTTGCGACAAATGCGGAGAACATTTTTGTAGGTTCCGCAAGGTGTAACAAGTGTGCCGGTAGCATCTGAAATTAATTTTGTGACTTCATCTGTATATCCAATATATGGAGTAGCGTATGAGGAATGACAGGAAGCGGTATCATAGTAAGAAAATGGAAATCTCATGCTCAGGCCTTTATAGGGAGTAAGTGTTGGAAAATAAGGAGTAACAATATATGCCCCATAGTACCCACTACCAATTTCATAAAGTCCTGTTGAATCTGATTTTAAATAATAGGCGTTGCTACCACTTGTGCAGGCAAGATTTGAAACGCTTAAAGTGTTAATGGTACTTGTAGGATTTATAGCACTGTTAATAGGGAGTGAGGTTGCCGGAACGTAGCGTTGCACAATGGGTACTCCGTCGAAATCAATGTGGCTAAAATCCCAGAACCGGAAAGCTCCTGCGGGTCCTGGATCGACATACCTTGCTTTTTGAAAGGCGAGTGAATCTCCAAAAATGGGAGCTGAATTGGCTGAGGTTAAAGTTAAAGGTTGGGATGAAAGCCCTGCATTTTGATAAAGAATACATGAGTAAAAAAATAAAGCAGACAGAATTCTGGAATGGACGCGTTTCATAAGATTGGGATTTTAAACTAAGTTACAATAAAAAACGATTAATCCTACAAAAAGGTAAAATATGCGCACGTTTTATCGCTAAGATAAAGTTTCCAAGCGGGTATTAAG
Organism: uncultured Akkermansia sp.; assembly: GCA_964566105.1. Lineage (GTDB taxonomy): Bacteria > Bacteroidota > Bacteroidia > B-17B0 > Aurantibacillaceae > Aurantibacillus. The sequence goes on along the minus strand of CAZMHW010000540.1, from coordinate 308 downwards.
ATTTAAAAGAATGAACTTTTGTTTATAAAGACCTTCGTTAAGGTTTGTAAATTTTGTTGTTAAGTTCATTTGTGCAGAGTAACTTTATTGGCTTGCATGGTTAATTCTACACACCATCATTCAGCATTTTATTTATGGCATCTGAACTCATTGAAGAGGAAAATATAGAAGTTGTTGGGGCGCGTTCTCATAACTTAAAAGATATTTCAATTAATATTCCGCGGAACAAACTGGTGGTGGTCACCGGCCTGAGTGGCATTGGAAAGTCGTCTCTGGCATTTGATACCATTTATGCCGAAGGTCAAAGA
>CAZMHW010000539.1:320-3012 GCA_964566105.1 uncultured Akkermansia sp. | reverse complement strand
CACCTGGGTAGTGGCGGAGATGCCTTTATTTTTGTGGATGAGCTGGAAGTAAGATAATGATTCTTAGTCGGGAGGTGAGAAATTTATTTGTTTTTTAGTTCCTCAATTCGCATTAACTGACTGATGTCACTTTGTGTTTCAAAAGAATCTTTAACATGGAAAGATGTTCGTCATGGAATATATTCATAGCTGGAAAATAGTATGGCTGAATTTTTAAAAGTAAAATTCTCATTTTTTAGGTTTTTGTAAGCATACTTATTTAAAATGCACATCATAGCTAAACGTTCTGAAGGACTTTTATCCATGCTCATTCTTAATTAGATATCTCCCTGAGTTTCAATAGAACGAAATGTAATGCCGGCGTTCCTGTATGTTGCAAGTGGGTCATTTACGTGATCCTCTGCATTCGCATCTCCCCTATCTTTTTTTTCAGACATCTGCAGTGTTATTCAAAAATAATAGTTTGTTAAAGGTTAAGCAATGCAAATTCCATTTTCTAACCTAAGTTACCACTTTATTTGATTTTTTTAACGCTTCTCTCTGTATTAGAATTTTTTGGGATCCTTATTATCTCTTTCGTGATCTCTAAAATAGACTTATCTTTAAGGTTCTAAACGACGATGAATTTCAATAAAAAATACTGCAACAGTCTTACCCAATATTCCCGGTTTTTAACGCGTGAAGTCACGATTGGTGATTTGAAAATGGGAGCTCAACATCCTATTCGGGTTCAAAGCATGACCACCACCGACACCATGGATACCAAAGGTACTGTGGAACAGAGCATCCGCATGATTGAGGCGGGATGTGAACTGGTGCGAATAACCGCCCCAAGTTTGAACGAAGCGAAAAATCTGGAGCTTATTAAAAAAGAACTGAAAGCGAGAGGCTACAATACACCAATTTGTGCCGACATTCATTTCACGCCAAATGCAGCCGAATTTGCGGCGCGGGTTATTGAGAAGGTAAGGGTGAATCCGGGTAATTATGCGGATAAGAAAAAGTTCGAAACCATTGATTATACCGATTCCGCTTATGAAGCAGAATTAGAACGGATCCGTAACCGTTTTACGCCCTTGGTAAACATATGCAAAGAATATGGCACAGCCATGCGTATTGGTACAAATCACGGTTCTCTGAGCGACCGGATTTTAAGCCGTTACGGGGACACGCCGCACGGCATGGTGGAAAGCGCGCTGGAGTTTTTGAGAATCTGTGAAGACAATAATTATTTCAACATCGTTATTTCCATGAAAGCCAGTAACACACAGGTAATGGTACAAGCCTACCGTTTGCTGGTTGCTAAAATGATTGAAACCAACCGCAATTATCCCCTGCACCTTGGGGTAACCGAGGCAGGTGACGGAGAAGATGGCCGTATTAAGTCTGCTGTGGGAATAGGAACGTTGTTGGAAGATGGCCTGGGAGATACGATCCGTGTTTCGTTGACAGAAGAGCCTGAATTTGAAATTCCGGTTGCCAGGATGTTGGCCGAGCGTTATACAAAACGTAAAGATCATAAAGCCGTTCAGGAAATTGATTTTGAATTGCCTTACGATCCCTATGATCATAATCGTCACCAGACCCGTGAAGTGATCAATCTTGGAAATCACAATGTGCCCCGTGTTATTGCGGACTACAGCATGCGTGACGAAGTGACGGCAGCGAGTTTATTTGGGGTAGGATACAACTATTCGATTCCTCTCGATAAATGGAATTTAACGGACCTGGCTGTGGATTATTTGTTTTTGGGTGATAAGTCTGTTGACTTTGAGATTCCGGGAACCTTGGGTCTGATCTACAACTCAGAATCCTGGTTAAAAAACAAAACTCAAAAAAGAGCATACCCTTTGTTTTGTGGGGAGGAGTATTTTAAAAGCAAAGAGAAATCAGATAGTCTTAATTTCGTGGCGGTCACAATTGAGGTGCTGACTGCGGATTTTATAGAAAAAATAAAAAACGAAAAAACGGTGTGTCTGGTTTTGGATTCGTTTAACGAACATACCATGCCAGAGCTTCGCCGCATGGCCATTGATCTGCAACAGAAAAAGTGTCAGCTTCCTTTTGTGATAAAATGCAATTACAATCAACTCAGTGAGGCGCAATTTCAACTGTACAGCAGCACCGATATGGGTGGTTTATTGCTCGACGGTTTTGGAGATGGCATCTGGATAAAACAAAAAGACTGTGTGAGCACGCAGGTATGCAATTCCACAGCCTTTGGTATATTGCAAGCATCCCGTACCAGGATAAGCAAAACAGAATATATTTCCTGCCCGAGCTGTGGCCGCACCTTATTTGATCTCCAGGAAACGACTCAAAAAATTCGTGAACGCACCGATCATTTAAAGGGAATTAAAATTGGCATTATGGGCTGCATCGTAAATGGCCCGGGTGAAATGGCCGATGCGGATTATGGATATGTGGGAACGGGTCCCGGAAAAATTAGTTTATATAAAGGTAAGGAAGTGGTTAAAAAAAACGTCACCAGCGAAACTGCCGTGGATGAACTGATTGACCTGATTCGTGAACATGGGGATTGGGTGGAGAAAGTGAATTGACGATGTTTTAACCGCAGAGTAAAGGGAGTAAGGCAGGAGTCGCTCAGAGAAAAAATTATCTGGGGCTGTTTATTATTCTTCTTATACCATGTTTGAGGGACTTAACATTGAAATTTATTAAAAGACCTACT
>CAZMHW010000539.1:0-310 GCA_964566105.1 uncultured Akkermansia sp. | reverse complement strand
CTTCACATTTGGATAGTTTCAAATAAGTCAAAACCTGAGCGAGATGAATATCATTTAGGGCATCTACTGATTTGATCTCGACTACAACCTCCTTTTCAACCAATAGGTCAATTCTGTAACCAACCTCTAATTTCACTTCCTGGTAAATTAGTGGTAGCGCTTTTTGTTTCTCTATAATCAGATTGTTTTGTTTCATTTCGTAATACAAGCACTCTTCATAGGCGCTTTCTAGTAAACCGGGACCAAGTTCAGTGTGCACTTTAAAAGCACATTTCAGTATTTTTTCTGTAATGTCATTTATTTTCATGAT
>CAZMHW010000538.1:0-3025 GCA_964566105.1 uncultured Akkermansia sp. | reverse complement strand
TTCTGGAGGTGCTTTTTTTAGATTTTTTTTAAGGTTTAGTTCTTAATGCTGATCTTTTTTTCAAGTTATTCAATGTATGCTTTGAAGCGCTTGTCAGTATCCATCAGGTTATTAACGGTTCTGCATGCGTGTAAAACAGTAGCGTGATCTTTGCCACCACAATGCATTCCGATTGTTGCTAACGAAGATTTTGTCATACTCTTTGCAAAATACATAGCAATCTGCCGAGCCTGAACTACCTCGCGTTTACGGGTTTTCGACTTCATAGTATCAATAGCCAGATCAAAATAATCACATACTACCTTTTGGATATAATCGATGGAAACCTCACGGGCAGTGCTTTTTACAAACTTATCGATCATGGTTTTAGCCAGCTCGAGGGTGATTGTTTTTTTGTTCAGACTTGATTGTGCAAGCAAAGAAATAAGAGCGCCTTCTAATTCGCGAACATTGGAAGTAATACTGTAGGCCAGATATTCGTTTACTTCTTTTGGAAGTTGAATACCTTCGTTGTAAACCTTTTTGTCAAGAATAGCGATACGAGTTTCCAGGCCAGGAGCCTGAAGATCAGCGCTAAGGCCCCATTTGAAACGAGATAACAGACGTTGTTCGATGCCCTGAATATCAACAGGAGCACGGTCTGCTGTTAAAATAATTTGTTTTCCTAACTGGTGCAGGTGATTAAAAATGTGGAAGAAAACGTCCTGTGTTTTTTCTTTACCAGCAAAGTATTGTACATCGTCAATAATGAGTACATCTATCATCTGATAAAAATGTACGAAATCATTCTGATTGTTATTTTTTATGGATTCAATGAATTGAGTAATGAATTTTTCAGACTGTACATAAAGTACAGTTTTATTTGGATAGTTCTTTTTTACTTCAATACCGATAGCCTGAGCCAGGTGGGTCTTACCCAAACCAACACCACCGTATAATAACAAAGGGTTAAACGCGTTCCCTCCTGGTTTTTGAGCTACTGCATAACCAGCGCTGCGGGAAAGACGGTTACAATCTCCTTCTACAAAATTTTCAAAACTGTAATTCGGATTTAATTGGGATTCAACCTGAACCTTTTTTAAACCTGGAATAACGAACGGGTTTTTAATAGGATTGGATCCACTGATATCAATTGGCATAGATACCGATGGATTTTTAAGATTGGTATTGATGTTAGGTAATTTAAATGTAATGGGAGTTTCAGTTTTACCCGAAGCATTATCCATTATTATATTATATTCTAAACGACCTTCTGGTCCCAATTCTTTTTTAATTACTTTTTTAATAAGAGTGATGTAGTGTTCTTCAATCCATTCATAGAAAAACTGCGACGGAACCTGAATGGTTAAAACATTATTATTTATCTTGATGGGTTTAATCGGGTCAAACCAAGTTTTGAAATTTTGCGGGCTCACATTATCTTTTACAATCTCGAGGCAACCATTCCAAACTTGCTCAGCAGTTTTTTCTTTCATCATGTTAAAAAAAAGTTTTAAATATTTTGTTGTTATAAGTAATTAACGCAATCGTGTTTGTAAATATAATGCGATTATTTGTGTTTGCAATAGGAAAAGAGAAAAAAAAGTTTGGGAAAATTTTAAATCCCGACTTGGAATTTCAATATTTTTTTATTTAGGCTCCAAATTTTGCAAACGGCTGTGTTTTGTATTTAAATTTTGTTATTATAAAAGCCGGTCTTACAGATAATAAAAATACAATAAATTTAATTTCTTTTTTGTGAATGTACACTCAACTGTCGGCAGAATTGAGCAACTGGTAGTTAACAGAGTAATGGCCCAAATCTCAGTATTGATCGATCATTGACATGCCCACTTTTTTTTCTGAGTGAAAAAGATAAACTGAGTTGTTACTCCGTTTAGTATTAAAGTGTTATTTTTTTTATGATTTTTTCGCGAGTGTTTTTCCACGAATTTCGGACCTGTAAAAAAAGGACATAAAGGGTGATTTTTGTCAGAAATATTTTTTTTATTTTTTAATGCAACAATTCATTTTTTTTGACTATTATAAGCTCAGTATGGAAATTGTTTTTTAAGGAATCTGGATTTTAATATTATAGGAAAGAAGTGAAAAGATTATTTTGTAAATGAAGTAAGTAAACTCCTTAAATTTGAGATTCAAATAAAATTATGATTAGAGCCGAAACAAAGATAAGAGTGCGTTACGGGGAAACCGATCAGATGGGCTATGCCTACTACGGAATTTATGCCCAGTACTATGAAGTAGGAAGGGTAGAAGCCATGCGAATGCTGGGTTTCAGCTACAAAGAGGTGGAAGAACGCGGTATACTCATGCCTGTGATAGACTTCACCATAAATTATAAAAAACCGGCTTACTACGACGACGAGATCACGGTGGTGACATATTTGAAAGAGAAACCCCAGGGCATTCGGATCCCCTTTGATTACGAGTGTTACAACGGCAAAGGAGAACTTCTGAATACCGGTAAGGTAACTCTGGTATGCATCGATAAGATCACAAATAAACTATGCCCGATGCCTGATTGGTTTCAAAAGGCCTTTGTGCCTTTTTTCCCTGAATAATAGCTAAAAATTAGTAATTTCGCTCCTCCAAAGCATTCAGATGATTTCTACAAAAAAGATTCAAATGGTCGATCTAAAAGGTCAGTACCAAAAGATTAAAAAAGAGGTTGACGCGGGCATCCAGGAAGTGATTGATGCAACCGCCTTTATAAATGGGCCTGCTGTTAAAGACTTTCAGGCGGATCTCGAAAAATACCTTCAGGTGAAACACGTCATACCCTGTGCCAACGGCACCGATGCGCTTCAGATAGCCATGATGGCCCTGGGGCTTCGACCGGGCGACGAAGTAATCACCGCGAGTTTTACTTATGTAGCAACGGCTGAAGTGATAGGTCTTTTGGGACTGACTCCTGTATTAGTGGATGTGAATCCAGATACTTTCGATATAGATCTGGATGCTGTGGAGCGTAATATCACGCCAAAAACAAAAGCCATTGTGCCGGTTCATTTGTTTGGACAATGTG
>CAZMHW010000537.1:2685-3036 GCA_964566105.1 uncultured Akkermansia sp. | reverse complement strand
GTCTAAACTTCATCGGATTATCTAATATTAACGCGCATATTGAAGAAACCTGGCTTTATAAAAATGGACAGCATTATGCAATTCCACAAGTTGGTCTTCAGAATTGTGGTCAATTCGCGAATTTAACACCCACAGGAGATATCATAGCCTGTCAGCAGTGTTCTAATGCCGGTTGGGATAATGTTATTTTAAACGGCCCCATCTCCAGCCTAACGGTTCTCGACACGGTGCTTTCCGGCAATCCTAACGGAATTCTATTTTCCTTATACATCTGCAGCAACCCTGTTTCTATTAAGGAAAACAGTCAAACAAATAAAGCCTATCAGTTTATTCCAAATCCCTTCTCGCAGA
>CAZMHW010000537.1:0-2675 GCA_964566105.1 uncultured Akkermansia sp. | reverse complement strand
TCGCAGACCTGTGTTTTAAAAACTCCCCCCATTTCCAACTTACATTTATTGTTGTATAATGAAAGCGGAAAACTTTTTAAAGAAATTTTTCCCGAACCTCTTTCCGATATCACTTTCAGCAAGGAAGAATTACCAAACGGAATCTACTATTATATTCTGCGTAACAACAGCGATGTGATTGCCAGCGGAAAAATTATTTCAGACTGATCGTTCTCTGATTATTTTCCGGGTTTTTACTCCACAGCATTTTTATTAATTGAAGTTGTAAAGTCTCAGCTGGTTATAAAACACTTGTGCCTTCTTTATTTTCATCAAAAACAATTCCAGTTAGCTCTGTTTAACTCTTCAAACTGCCATTCCAGGCGAGTTTTCACTAAGTATCTCCCTAAAAACCTACTAAGTAAACACATAGAAATACACTGGGTGTTTACACGGAAATACACTCGTAAACACCTAGAAATACAAAGCAGCAATGAGTTAATGATTTGATTTTAAATACAGTATCATTTTAGCTGAATCCAAACACGCAATCCGGTCAAACAATCTAATGTTTTATCCACTCCTTTTTGTTATAAACTTGCACTCATTAGCAAACAAAATCCCAAACAGCACCTGTGAACTCTTCAAATGCATTTAATAGCAAATAAAACACGAATGATAACAGAGATTCACACAATAACAGTAAAACTATTACGCCACTTAAAGAACAAATACTTGCACTTTTTAAGAATCCTAAAACATCAGAAATGCGCGTTTTAAAATCCAATACTACCTCGAGAAAATACCTAAGAGTTATTTTCATACTGATTATTACTCTGCAGCAGGGTCTTGTAAAATCACAGCCTTACTGTGTAGACTTCCCATTCAATGGATTGGTAACAAACTGTAATTCAAGCACCACACTTAGAACCGATTATTGTTACGGAGAAAATGTTTGTTTTAAAGTTTCTTCTCCTTCTTACGCTTTAAGCGCTATTTCATGGAAATACACGGGCAGTTTTACCTCCATGGTGAGCACACCACCCGCACAGTACTCCGGAAATGTAATTTTAACCGGAGGACTTCTCTCTGTTTCAGGAAAATATATGACTCCGGGCGGTTTGTGTCCATTTAATCTCGGTAATTATGTGATCACTGTTCATCAGCCAAATATAACAACTACGTCACCGGTTCTATTCGTTGCGGGGTCGAATGTAAGTCTCAACTCAACACCATCCGGTGTCACACCTCCGGCTACCTACAACTGGTTACCCAATCTGTACTTTGTTCCACTCAATAGCAATAATGTTCAAAACCCTGTTGTAAATCCGCCTACCTCGCTGATCTATACAGTTACCGTAGCAGATCAGTACGGCTGTACGGCCACCAACACGATTGAAGTTATTGCGCAGCCTTACGCCAAACTAACAAAAACTCCTGAAGGTTCTTACTATATATTAACCGCGGATAATAAACTCCTTTTCAAATATGAGGAGCAATACGCGACGACCAAACTCATCTACAACATTTATGACAAAAACAATACTGCCATAGCTTCGGATATAATAACTCCAAGCGCAATGAATCTGGTTAATGTTACCAGTGGTGACAATAGATGTTATTTTGACGCGAGTTCTTTAACCTCCGGATACTACACCCTTGAAGTCATAAACGAAAAGAAGGAAAAACTATATCTAAGATTTATTAAATAATTATGATTAAAAACACCCTCATAGGAATCTCATTTGTGTGCTCAATGGTCTGTCTGCTTATTCTTCTTTACCAGAGAAGCTATCGTGAAAATTTTATCTATGTAGACACCCTCAAATTATATTCTGAATTTGAATATACCAAACAAACAAACAAAGAATTGGAAAAAATTGTCAATGCAAGAAAACAAATTACAGATTCTTTGTACGAGACCGTTCGAAAAAAAACACAGGAACTAAAATACAAAAAGAGCAGGTCAGATGAAGATATGAGTTTTTTATCCGGTCTTCAGGACGAATACTTCTACAAGAAAGAACAATTTGAGAATGAAAACCAGTCTACCGTTGAACTCTACAATACAAAAATCTGGAATCAGCTGAATACGTTTATTCAGGAATATGGAAAGGAAAATCATTATCAACTGATTTTCGGTGCCAATGCTCAAGGCACCATTATGTACGGAATGGAAACCCTGGACAAAACCAAAGAAATAATTGATTTTGTAAACAAAAGATTTAATGATAAAAATTAGTCTCAATATCATCATCCTCGTCTTGATTTCCTGTTTGAGCGCATGCTCAGGTGACAAGACGCTCAGTAAGTCCGACTATTTAGAGTACTTCAATTCGCCTTCCGGTAAATTTTTTAAACAAAAAAACTTTAACAAAGTGGTCTACAAATTAAAAATGCAGACACCAGAGTACCTGTTATTAAAAAACAACGATAGCATCCAGTCGCTCACTCAATTTGATGCAGAATTAAATAAGAGACGCCACACCTTAAACTTTGTGATGCTGATAGAAGACGAGGCCGATTCGAAGCAGGTAAAAGAAGTGGTTTACAAACCCGAGTTGTACACCAAACTCACCAATTACGCCAACATGCAAATGACAGACGAGATCAAGCTGGTGCATGGTAAGGACACCCTACCCTGCTCTCTCTTGTATCTGGAACCTGCCAATTCCATGCAACCCGCCATACGCCTG
>CAZMHW010000536.1:0-3038 GCA_964566105.1 uncultured Akkermansia sp. | reverse complement strand
AAAACGGGAGGGCAAAGATAATAACTCTTTTTCCATTTTACAAAACTTTTTTGCATTCTTTTTCTTTTTTCTTTCTCATCCTTTGAAAACCAATGTACTCAATACATCCCGTACGTTTTTACTACCCCCTCAAATCTCCGCGAAAGGCTTACTAACAGTGGTTTGCTCATTAAAAATTTCCTTCCACACCCCATAAGAGCATTTTTGAGTATATTTATACCTTGATAAACATGGAGTATAATACACAGCTAGACAGATTGATAATTCCGGAATATGGCAGAAATATTCAGGGCATGATAGAGTATTGTTGTTCTATTAAGGACAGGGATGAACGCAATTTATGTGCCAGGGCAATTATTCAAATAATGGGCCAATTGAACCCACCTTTAAGAGATGTAGCAGATTTTAACCATAAATTATGGGACCATCTCTTTATTATTTCACAATTTAAACTCGACGTTGATAGTCCGTATCCTGTACCAAATGCGGAAAGTTTTAAAGAAAAACCTAAGATTCTTGAATATCCAAAAGGCAGAATCAAATACAAGCACTACGGAAAAACGATTGAAGAAATAATAAAAAAAGCGAAAGAGTTTCCAGAAGGGGCCGAACGCAATGAATTGACACGGCAAATCGCCAATCATCTTAAAAAATCTTATTACAACTGGAATAAAGATACTATTACAGATGAGATCATTCTTAAAAACCTTGCTGAACTTTCGGGAGGAGAATTAAAAGTTGAGGGTAATACTCCTCTGAGCTCCCATCAGGAATTAAGAGGAAATACAAATACTCCTAATAAAAAATTCTTTCATAAGGGTGGTAAGCATAAAAACAATCACCACAAACATAAAAACAATAGAAAATTTTAATTCTACTATATGGCAGTTTTTGAAGTACACGGCGGACATAAACTAAAAGGCGAAATTATTCCACAGGGTGCGAAAAATGAAGCTCTACAGGTTATTTGCGCGGTGCTTTTAACAAAAGAGAAAGTTACTATTGGTAATGTTCCTAATATTGTTGACATCAATAAACTTATTGAATTATTATCCGAGCTTGGTGTAAAGGTTGAAAAGACGGGTCACGAAGAATACAGTTTCCAGGCTGATAATGTAAATATTGATTACCTGGTATCTCCCGAATTTAAGAAAAAAGGCGGAAGCTTACGGGGAAGTATGATGATTGTAGGTCCTATGCTGACACGTTTTGGGAAGGCCTATATGCCTAAACCCGGTGGAGACAAGATTGGCAGAAGGCGTGTAGACACTCACTTCATCGGATTTGAAGCTTTGGGCGCGAAATTTAATTATCACCAGGATAACGAAATTTACGAAGTAGAAGGTAAAAATTTACGCGGCGCGTATATGTTACTTGATGAGGCTTCTGTTACAGGTACTGCCAACATCGTAATGGCCGCGGTTTTAGCTGAAGGTGTTACAACTATTTATAACGCTGCCTGCGAACCTTATCTGCAACAACTCTGTAAAATGCTTAACCGTATGGGAGCAAAAATAAGTGGTGTTGGATCTAATTTACTCACCATAGAAGGTGTAAAAGAATTGAAAGGGACAACACACCGTTTGTTACCGGATATGATTGAAATAGGTTCTTTTATTGGTATGGCAGCGGTTACGCAATCTGAGATCACCATTAAGGATGTGAGTTATGACAATCTTGGAATTATACCCACCATCTTTGGGAGACTGGGAATTAAGATGGAAAGGCGTGGAGACGATATTTTTATTCCGGAACAGGAAAGTTATGAAATTGATACCTTCATTGACGGTTCAATTTTAACCATCAGCGATGCTATCTGGCCGGGCTTCACACCAGATCTAATAAGTATTGCCTTGGTAACAGCCATTCAGGCAAGAGGCAATGTACTTATCCATCAGAAAATGTTCGAGAGCCGGTTATTTTTTGTAGATAAACTGATTGACATGGGTGCGAAGATTATTTTGTGTGACCCGCACAGGGCCACTGTAATGGGGATGGACAGAAAGGTTCAGTTACGCGCCATACAAATGGCCAGTCCGGATATACGGGCCGGTGTAGCGTTGCTTATTGCAGCCATGAGCGCCAAAGGCAAAAGCGTAATTTTTAATATTAACCAAATTGACCGTGGTTATCAGAACATCGATAGCCGTTTAAACGCCATTGGAGCAAACATAATCAGAAAAACATCATGAGGCACGCTTCACTCTTTCTGTTTATTCTTCTGACCATTTTCGCGTTTTCGTTCATTGATAAAAAAGGCTCCGGGACTTCCAACACTTTTCAATCAGAACCTGTGGTTGGTCTAAACCTTGGAAACAAAGCGCCAGAAATCTCGTTTAAAGATCCAAACGGACGTGAGATTAGCTTATCTTCTCTGAAAGGTAAATTGGTACTGATTGATTTTTGGGCCAGCTGGTGTGGTCCCTGCAGATTTGAGAATCCAAGTGTGGTTAAAGCTTACACCCTTTATAAAGACCGTAAATTCAGGGGCGGAAACGGCTTCACCATTTACAGTGTTTCACTGGATGCAAACGCTGAAGCGTGGAAAAAAGCAATTGAAAAAGATGGGCTTATCTGGGAAAATCATGTAAGTGATTTATTGGGCTGGAATAGCGAAGCTGCAGCAAAATATGGCATAAGCGGAATACCCATGAATTTTTTGATCAATGAAAAAGGAATAATTATTAATAAAGGTCTGAGAGGGGAAGACCTCTTGAATGCGCTTAATAAATTGATTCTTAAAGAATGAAATATAAACTACTCATACTGTTTGTTGTTCTTTTTACGGTGTCCTTTTCTCAAAAAGACTCCCTGTTAATTAAGTCGGGAAGCCGCGCGCCTTCCTTTATTCTTAATCTGCAGGAAAATACCATTCAAAGTTTTACCATGCCCTACATGCGTAAAATTATTTTGTTGCATTTCTGGAGCAGTAATGTAAAAAAATCAAAGAGCGTAAACAAATACCTGAACCGCATTACCGAGCGATATAAAAATGCGCAATACAGTAATTGTAGATAGCTTACCAAAAAACGGGAAGC
>CAZMHW010000535.1:0-3040 GCA_964566105.1 uncultured Akkermansia sp. | reverse complement strand
ATGTGAGTCGTCCCGCCATTTCAAAGCATGTAAAACTACTGGAAGAATGTGGACTGATAAAAATAAAACAGCAGGGTCGCGAACGGTATTGCGAAGCCAGACTCGACAAGTTAAATGAAGTCTCCCACTGGGTAGAACAATACCGCAGGTTCTGGGAAAAGAAATTCGACAGTTTGGAACTTTATCTCGAAACACTCAAAAAAGAACGTCAACATGGAAAGAAAAAATAATACTGCCGATCGCGAGCTCCGTATTTCAAGGCTTTTGAACGCGGAGGTGGAACTGGTTTGGGAAGTATGGACGGATCCTGAACACCTGAAAAACTGGTGGGGACCCAATGGTTTTACCAACACCATCGGCAAAATGGAGATTCAGCCCGGCGGGGAATGGGACCTGGTGATGCACGGTCCGGACGGCACTGACTATAAAAACAAAAGTATTTTTAAAGAAGTGCTTCTTTACAAAAAACTAGTCTACGAACACGTCAGTGCCCCAAAATTTACCGCCACCATTGAGTTTGAGTCGCAGGGAGAAAAAACACTTTTAAACTGGCACATGCTCTTTGAATCTAAAGAAGAATTTGAAAACGTGGTAAGAACCTTTAAAGCGGACGAAGGTCTGAAACAAAATGTAGAAAAACTCGATGTATACGTCAGCAAACAACTAAGTCTTAAAAAAAAATTAAAACCGAATAACATGGCTAGAACCTGTACTTACCTTAACTTCTCTGATCATACAGAAGAAGCATTTAATTTTTACAAAACTGTTTTTAAAACCGAATTTGTTGGCGGCAAGGTACAACGTTTTGGCGACGTGCCAGCACAAGAAGGCATGCCACCTTTAAGCGACAAAGACAAAAAACTGGTTTTGCACATTGAGTTGCCGATCTTAGGCGGACATATTTTAATGGGAACAGATGCGCCCGAATCTTTTGGATTTAACGTGATTAAAGGCAATGCCTTTCATATTCACCTCGAACCCGATACAAAAGCGGAAGCCACCCGTTTATTTGAAGAACTCTCTCAGGGAGGAAGTATAACCATGCCTCTGGCTGACATGTTCTGGGGTGCCTACTACGGCAGTTGTACAGATAAATATGGCGTTAACTGGATGGTTAATTACGCGGAAGTCAAATAAAAACCTAAAAATACAACCATGAAAAAAACAAAAATGATTTATTGGATCTTTACGGCATTATTCCTTGGACTCATGTTATTCTCCTCCATCCCCGATATTTTATGCGTTCCGGACGCCATAACTTTTGTAACACATTTAGGTTATCCTGTCTACTTTATTCCTTTTATCGGGGTGGCTAAACTGTTAGGAGTCATTGCCATTCTGATTCCGGGTTTCCCACGCATTAAAGAATGGGCTTACGCCGGCCTGATCTTCGATCTGATCGCAGCCTGTTACTCGGTAATTATGGTGGAAGGTTTCTCTGCCGGAATTTTGCCCATGTTTGTATTTATAGGAATCGCTTTTGGTTCGTATCTTTATCATCACAAAAAATTAAAAGAGGCGCAACTAAGCTCTTAATGAAACGATCTACTTATTACACTTTATGTCAGAACCCACACAAACAAAATTTAGTTCACGGCTTTACGCTGCAATTAAATTATCCCTGAACGGAGAAGAACAAGATTATACACAAGGCAGTATTCCCAAAGCTGTATTTTTACTGGCTATTCCGATGATATTGGAATTAAGCCTTGAGAGTGTGTTTGCTGTGGTGGACATGTTTTTTGTAAGTAAACTCGGTCAGAATGCCATCGCTACCGTAGGACTCACCGAATCGGTGATTACCCTGCTCTACTCTATGGCCATAGGTCTAAGCACCGCGGCAACAGCGGTCGTGGCCAGACGTATCGGCGAAAAAAATCCAGTGGCAGCGGCGCATGCAGGTGCACAGTCTCTGGTTATTGCCTTAATTATCACCTTTTTTCTAAGTATTGCCGGTGCTGTGTTTGCGGAAGAGATCCTCACACTTATGGGTGCGAGCGAAGAAGTGGTGCGAGACGGAGCTGTTTTTACACGCATCATGTTTGCAGGAAGTATCGGCATCATTCTGTTGTTCCTCATCAACGGTATTTTTCGTGGTGCAGGTAACGCCGCCATGGCCATGAAAAGTTTGTGGATTGCCAGTGTCATTAATATTATTCTCTGCCCTGTCCTCATTCATTTTTACGGATTAAAAGGAGCTGCCATTGCTACCGTTATTGGACGCTGCACAGGGGTGCTCTACCAGTGTTATCATCTGTTTAAAGGAAGCGGCATTCTGAAATTTAACCTGCCACATTTTAAGATCGACGGTCCCATTATTCGTTCCATCATCACGGTGGCCTGGCCTGCGACGCTTCAATTTATTATTGCCAGCGGCAGCTGGATCGTCATTGCCAGACTGGTGGCGGAAACCGGTGGAACAACCGCCTCTGCGGGATACCAGATCGCGATCCGCAATGTGGTGTTTTTTATTTTACCGGCCTGGGGACTGAGCAACGCCGCCGCCACACTTGTGGGCCAGAACCTCGGCGCTAAACAAACAGAGCGGGCGGAACAAAGCGTGTTGATCACCGCCAAATACAATGCCATTTTTATGAGTTTTGTAATGATCCTGTTTCTCTTTTTCTCTAATCCCATTATTCGTCTCTTTACTTCCGACGAAGCGGTGATCGCATACGGAGCTCTGTCTCTGCAGATCATTGGTTCCGCGTATATTTTTTATGGAATTGGGATGGTGATGACGCAGGCGTTGAACGGTGCCGGTGATACCCGCACGCCAACGGTCATTAATTTTGTTTGTTTCTGGTTATTTCAAATCCCACTGGCTTATTTTTTAGCCAAGGGTATCGATCTTAAATCCACCGGAGCCTTTATTGCCATACCTGTAGCTGAAACCCTGATTGCATTGGTAGCCTGGTATTATTTTAAGAAAGGCAAGTGGAAAGAAGTGAAGGTGTAAGTATTCCACACCCTCTGCGGTCATCCGCGTCATCTGCGTTCTGTGTATGGAACACGGATAACACGGATTGAGCTGATGAAC
>CAZMHW010000534.1:0-3056 GCA_964566105.1 uncultured Akkermansia sp. | reverse complement strand
TAAAGATCGCGCATATTTTCGCGGGTTTATCGTTAGCAGATGCGGATTATTTACGACGTGGTATGAGCTGGAAATTTAAACAACGGAATGAGTTTCATATGGTGAAGGAAAAATTTTTTACCAATTGTCTTGCCAAAGGACATGCCTGGAACACGATCAACAACATTTGGAACCAGATAGAGAGTTTCGCCAATTTCGCTTTTTCAAAAGGACATTCCGCGAGTTACGCCGTAGAAAGTTATCAGGCCTTATTTTTAAAAGCCTATTACCCTTTAGAATACATGGTTGCTACGCTCAACAATGGCGGAGGATTCTACCGCACGGAACTTTACATTCACGAAGCGCGCATGCATGGTGCTGAAATTGTATCTCCCTGCATTAATAACAGCCGCGAAAAATGTGAAATAAAAGGGAATAGGATTTTTCTCGGGCTCGGCATGCTCAGTCAGTTAGAAAAAGAAGTAGTGATTACTATTTTAAGAGAGCGTGATCTTAATGGCCCGTATACAGATCTCTATAATTTTGTAAAACGCACCGCGATCTCCATAGAACAACTGCGCATTCTTATCCGGGGAGGAGCGTTTCATTTTCTCCCGAAAAATAAAAAAGAGTTGTTGTGGGAAGCACACATGCTGATCAGTCCAGTAAAAGTAAAAAACCAAAAAGATGAATTATTCGATCTCGAACCACAAAAATACCAGCTTCCAACGCTGGAAAATACCTGGCTCGACGACGCTTTTGACGAGATAGAACTGATGGGATTTTCCCTTTGCCATCCCTTTAAACTTTTAAAAGATCCTGTAAAAAATAAGCTCACCAGTCTTGATCTTAAAAAACGGATCGGTAAAACTGTGGAGATTGTGGGCTATCTGGTCAATACAAAAACCACCTGGACCAGCAGCGGAGAAAAAATGTTCTTCGGCACTTTTTTAGATTCTGACGGGCATTGGATCGATACCGTTCATTTTCCACCTGTTGCAAAATCACACCCATTTACCGGACCGGGTTCTTATAGTATTATTGGACGGGTAATAGAAGAGTTTGATTTCATTTACATTGATGTTTCCTACCAATACCGTTTGCCTATGCTTAGCAGGGACGATGAACCGGAGACGCATAGTTTTTCGCGGGCGAATAAAGACAGAAGACATGCGCGTTATTGAAAAATTTATAAATAAAGGAAGGGTGCATTTCTGCAACCCCTCCTTATGTTTTGGGTAAAAAAGCTTTACCTCTATTTCTCAGCAACGATCATTCTTTTTGAATCAACTACTTTACCATCAGCAACGATAGAATAAATGTAGATGCCCGCTGACAATTTTTCTGAAGTAATTGTCAAAGAAGACGAACCTTTCTCTGTTATTGGGAAGGTGGTAATTTGTTTACCGGTTAAGTCATACACTGCCATAAACGAGTTAGAAACACTTTGTGGTAAGGTATATTTCACAACAGTTTCATGCGTAAACGGATTTGGCTCATTTTGCGACATTTGGAAACCAGTTTCAACAGCAATGTTAGAATTAATTCCTGTTGTATTCGACGATTGTTGTGACAATTGATCGATTTTATCTCCCTGCTCTTTTATCCGTCTTTGTAGAGATTCGACTAAAGCTTCTTGTCTCATATTCAATTCGTTTTGTTCCTTCAATCCTTCTAGTAATACTGGAATCATGCCCTGGTAATCCACTGCATAATAACCTTTAGAATCTTCTCTTACTAATTCGGGAAAAACTTCTTTGATCTCTTGAGCAATAAGTCCTAAATGAACTTTATTATCAAATTTTTTATCCTGAAATTCTTCTTGGTTGAACTCATAACTGTAACCAGTCAGTTTTGACAGTTTAACCGAAACATTTTCCAGTTTGGTTATCTCTTTTTTAAATCTTCGGTCAGATCCACTCCATATCCCTGCAGAACAATAAGTCAACCCGTCAAAATAAGCCGCCCAGGAATTACTGTAATTATTGGGATTAACTACTGTGGCGTAAACTCCCGAAGAACGAATCTGGCTTTGTGAAGCTGTAGCTGTAAAATACCCGCCAAAGTTTGCCCAGGTTGATCCAAAACCTTCACCAGTAACACCAGCACAAGTGCCATTAGAGGACGTTCCATTCGATTTTCCATAAACGCCAGTATAATGCGATCCACCAGATGTGCCAGTATAATTAGAACTGACTAATCCTTTCACGCCGGAATAAATCCCCCATTGATTTGTTGTAATCTCTAACAGCGCCCCGTTACTTGAATAATCGGGCCCAGGTAAAGTACTAAAAACAGAATTGTAAACATGTAAGCGGGATTGATAAGGGGTATTTGTTCCTATACCTATATTACCAGTTGAACCTTCAATAAGTAATCTGTTCTTATTACCTGTTTGATCATAAATCAGAAAATTACCCGGACCTTGAGAATTTCCATCACCTAATGAGTAAAGTCCCCAATTTCTACCTCCCGTGCTTTGATTATTCAGTAGTAATCTGCACCCTAAGGTATTCGCCTGTGTAATTTCCATTCCGTCGTTCCCTGTTGTAGTTACAACCTGAAACTTCGACGAAGGAGCTGTTGTTCCTATGCCAACATTAGATGTTGCAGCAGTACCAGGCCAGGCTGTGTTTTGAGCATAACTTAAGGATGTAAAAGCGATAACACCCGCAAAGATCAATTTTGTTTTCATGTTTAGATTTTTTTAATATTATGCCTACTCTATTAAAGTTTTTCGGCTCACACTTCGGTATTCATTGGCCCCATGATTTCCCTGTATTTGTATAGTCGTCGGTGATAAAATTATTTCACCCTCCTATAAATACTTTTCCAAACTTAAATCCGGAAAGAGAAAAAAAAATTTAAAAGGTGAGTTTTGCAGGAAATTTTGCACAAATGGTTTGGTCTGATGAATAGTCTGTAGAAGCCGAAAACACTGATTATTTATACTCTCAAAACAAAAACAAAACGCGCAAATGTATAGTCTGCACGCTTTATCTTATAAGTGGTATGTTCTATTGAATGATTAACTCTTTGTTTAGCCACTTAAGAAAAATTAAATCATTATACTTGTC
>CAZMHW010000533.1:0-3070 GCA_964566105.1 uncultured Akkermansia sp. | reverse complement strand
ACCAGGCAGATGATTCGACGGATACCCAACTAGATGATCCAAATATAGAATAACAAATATGTCGAAGTATTTAATTTATTTTCTGGTTCTGTGTTCTTTGCAGAAAGGACTTTCGCAGGGAGGACTCCAGCCTCTTAGATCTAATGTGAACTACATCTATAAAGATTTAAATACTGCTGAAAAAGTAAACACATCCCCCTCCCAACAAAAAACCCAGTCCACATCGTTGTTTTTACCCTTTGTGGAAGATTTTCATTACGCTTCTACGTCCAATTACCCCGACCAAACTAAATGGATGGATTCAATGGTATATATCAATACCGGATTCCCCATCGCCCCACCCTCCGTTGGGGTAGCAACCTTCGATGGACTCAACAAGCATGGCTACCCTTATAATAAGTCACTCGCTAATATCAATGTCACCAAGGGAACCGATACTCTTACCTCCAGGCCAATTAACTTATATACCAGTGCAACTTCACAAACACTCGATCCTTTTTCAAATGTGGCAATCTCATTTTATTACCAGGCAAGGGGGCTAGGCGACAGTCCTGAATTTTCGGACACGCTCCTGCTGGACTTTTATAGTCCGCTCACTAAAACTTGGCAAAATGTGTGGTTCCAGACTGGAAATACCAACTCCAACATCAGCGATTCGGCTTTTAAACGTGGATTTGTGCGCATAAAGGATCCTTCCTATTTTTATGATAATTTTCAATTTCGTTTCAGGAATTGGGCCTCACCTACCGGTGATTTTGATCACTGGCACCTCGATTATATTTTTCTCGATCAGGGTCGTGCCGATTCTTTGGTTGATACAGTAAGAAACGACATCACCATTACCGGAGTGCCTACCCCTTTCTTACGCAATTATTCAACCATGCCATTCGAACAATACCAGGCATCCGAAATGGCCCAAAACCTTTCAGTTCGTATTCGCAACAACAGTGATGCACAACCCAACATTGGCTACAAATACCGTATTTACGGCAAAACAGGAGCCCTTCTTTGTCCTGAGTATTCTGGCGGTTTTCAGAATCTGAATCCGTTTATTCCCAACAACTATTCACCAAGCGGTCATGGTTACAGTAACTGGCCCGCTTTTGCAAACCCAACGGTTCAGTGCGTTTTCCCACCAATGTCCGACAGTACCGACTATACCATTAAACACTTTGTTTTTCTCAATACCAATTCACTTACAGCGTCCGATGTAATTAAAGGAAACGACACCGTTACCCAATACCACCGTTTCCGGAATTATTATGCTTACGATGACGGAAGCGCGGAGGCAGGTTATTACGTGAACGCCACAGGTGCATCCATGGCTGTAAAGTTCGGTGTAAATGTGTTTGACTCTATTTACGCGGTAAGAATCTATTTTGATCCCGTGGGAAATGTAAATACTATTGAAAATCCAGGCTCCACCTCTAAATTTGTCCTGTGTATCTGGGCCGAAGGCGCCAATGGAGCACCTGGAACCTTGTATTACAAAGACACGTCTACACAAACAAAACCCCGTTACATCAATGATGGGTTTAAACTTGTTCCTGAATACAAATTAAGTCAATATCAAAAACTGGCTCCCGGAAACTATTTTATAGGGCTTCAACAGGTTAACGTAAGTACAACCGTTGTTGTTGGTTTCGACAGAAATTACGATTCGCATACAAAAACATACTATGACGCGGGAAGTGGCTGGACACAGTCTCAATTTTACGGATCTCTTATGATTCATCCGGTCTTTGGCAAACCGGTTCCTCCTCCCGTAGGAATTAGTGAACATACACGTTCATTAAACAAACCGTTCCTGGTCTATCCAAATCCTAGCTCAT
The DNA here is from genome assembly GCA_964566105.1 of uncultured Akkermansia sp. GTDB lineage: Bacteria > Bacteroidota > Bacteroidia > B-17B0 > Aurantibacillaceae > Aurantibacillus. The sequence goes on along the minus strand of CAZMHW010000533.1, from coordinate 1,238 downwards.
CAGATTTCACCATACGTTCCGAAAATGGTATTACATCGTCGTATCAGATTGTAAATACCCTGGGTCAGTTAATACGGGAAGAAACACGTGAGAATACCGAACACACAGTAAATACGGAGACATTTGTTTCCGGAGTTTATTTCCTTACCATAAAAACCAAAGGTCAGGTTGTGCAACAACAAAAAATACTAATACAACATTAAGTTTTTAATGGTCGATTTTGCAGAAGAACAGGATGAATTAATCCCCGAGGAAGAAGAACAATCCCTTTTTGAACATCACAACATTAAGGTAGAAAAAGGTCAGGTGACCATGCGCGTGGATAAATTCGTTATGATGCGTATTGCCAACTCTACCCGCACCAAAATTCAAAATGCCTGTGATGCGGGATTTGTACTGGTGAACGGCAAACCCACCAAATCTAATTACAAGATAAAGCCCCTGGACGAGATCTCTATCATGCTCACCGTACCTCCACGCACTTCGGAGATCCTTCCTGAAAACATTCCACTCAACATTACCTACGAAGACGATTACCTGGCTATTATAAATAAAAAACCCGGCATGGTGGTTCACCCGGCCTATGGGAATTACACGGGTACGCTCGTAAATGCATTGATGTACCATTTTAAAAATCTACCTACTTCCAAAACAAAATTAAACAACGACCTCTACCTCGACCGCCCTGGCCTGGTGCACCGTATCGATAAAAACACGTCAGGCATTCTTATTATTGCCAAAACTGAACTCGCCATGACCCGTTTGGCAAAAGATTTTTACGACCGCACCATGGATCGCAAATACCTGGCTATTTGTTGGGGAGATCTGAAAGAAGACGAGGGCACCATTGTGGCAAATGTGGGACGTGATCTGAAGAACAGGAAGGTCATGTACGCGTTTCCCGAAGGTAGCGAACACGGAAAACACGCGGTAACACACTACAAGGTACTGGAACGTTTTGGCTACATTACTTTGGTGGAATGTAAACTGGAAACAGGGCGTACACATCAGATCCGGGTGCATTTTAAAAGCATTGGACACCCATTGTTTAATGACAATGAATATGGTGGCGACGTCATTTTAAAAGGTATTAATTCTACCAAATACAAACAATTTATTCAAAACTGTTTTGACCTGTTACCACGTCAGGCGCTTCATGCGAAAACACTTGGTATTACACATCCCATTACGGGAGAAAAATTATTTTTCGACAGTCCTGTTCCTGACGACATGCAGGC
>CAZMHW010000532.1:1421-3081 GCA_964566105.1 uncultured Akkermansia sp. | reverse complement strand
ACGCAGTTTGCGTAAACCTGAGCCTTACAAAGGAAAAGGTATTAAGTTCACCGGAGAACAATTAAGAAGGAAAGCCGGTAAATCTGCGTCTAAGAAATAAGGGGTAGGCTTCGACAGGCTTAGCCTACGGTCGACAGGCTCAGCCTACGGTCAACAGGCTCAGGCTGAAGGTTAGGATTAACAAAAAGAAAGAATTATTAATCATCTTTAAAAAACTGGAAAAGATGGCAGTTAGCAAACAACAAAGAAGAGAAAAAATAAAATTAAAACTCCGTAAAACCATAACTGGTACAACGCAGTCGCCCCGTTTAAGTGTTTACCGCAGCAATGCAGAAATATATGCACAATTAATAGACGATAAAGGTGGTAAGACTTTATTAGCAGTAGGTTCGGTAGATAAAACTATTCAATCTGCGAAAGCCAATAAAATTGAGAAGGCCAAATTGGTGGGAAAATTAATAGCCGAAAAAGCGGTTGCAACCGGAATCACATCTGTGGTTTTTGATCGCAATGGTTTTTTATACCATGGTAGAGTAAAATCGTTGGCAGAAGGTGCCCGCGAAGGAGGTTTAAAATTCTAAAATACTGAAAATGTCAAAAGAAGTAGTAAAGCGCGTAAAATCAAGCGATATTGAATTAAAAGATAAATTAGTTGCCATTCAACGTGTAACTAAAGTTACCAAAGGAGGTCGTCACTTTAGTTTTTCAGCCATTGTAGTGGTTGGAAATGAAAAAGGTGTTATCGGCCAGGGTTTAGGTAAAGCCAATGAGGTTACCGATGCCATTACCAAAGGTATTGAAGATGCTAAAAAGAGCCTGGTAAAGGTAGCAGTGCTTAACGGTACAGTTCCTCATCCACAAGAAGGTAAATTTGGCGGAGCCCGTGTGTTCTTAAAACCTGCAGCTCATGGTACTGGTGTAATTGCCGGTGGTGCGATGCGTGCTGTGTTAGAGAGCGTTGGAGTAACCGACGTACTTGCGAAATCAAAAGGTTCAAGTAACCCCCACAACGTGGTAAAAGCAACTTTGGACGCTTTGATGAAAATGCGTGATCCAATCACCATTGCTCAGCAACGTGGTATTAAATTAGTAAATGTGTTTAACGGTTAATAAAATTATACAATGGGAAAAGTAAAATTAACATTAGTAAAAAGTACCGCTAAACGTTCTCCTGCTCAAAAAGCTACCTTGGTTGCTTTAGGTTTGGGAAAAACACACAGTTCAGTGGAAAAGGACACCAATCCTGCTATTGATGGCATGATCAACAAGGTGAAACACGTATTAAAAGTAGAAAATATTTAATTTATAGAGTCTTTAGATAATGAAATTAAACGAATTAAAACCAGCAAATGGTTCAGTAAAATCAAACTACCGTCGTGGTCGTGGACAAGGTTCAGGTGGCGGTGGTACTGCTACACGCGGGCATAAAGGAGCTCAATCGCGTTCAGGTCACTCTGCAAAGCGTGGTTTTGAAGGTGGTCAAATGCCTTTACAACGTCGTTTACCTAAGTTTGGTTTCAAAAACATTAACCGTATCGAGCACCATGGTATTAACCTGGACGCTATCCAAAACTTGATCAATAATACAAAAATTACTGATATCAATATGGATGTGCTTGTAAAGAACGGTTTAGCTCACAAAAATGATCTTGTTAAGATC
>CAZMHW010000532.1:0-1411 GCA_964566105.1 uncultured Akkermansia sp. | reverse complement strand
CATGGGACGTGGTGAATTAACCTCAAAAGTTAATATTACTGTAGATGCGTTTACCGCATCAGCTAAAAAAGCAATCGAAGAAAAAGGCGGTACTGTTACAAGTACTAAAATCACTGCAAAAACAGAGACCAAATAATAATATATGAAGCGTTTTTTTGATACCCTTCGCAATATCTGGACCATTGAGGAACTAAGGCAACGTATTCTCGTTACCTTAGGACTTGTATTGATATATCGCCTGGGGTCCTACGTGGTACTTCCCGGTGTTAATGTTGATGCATTGGCCGCAGCGAGTAATTCCAACCAGTCTGGTGGTATAGTTGGTTTAATTAATATGTTTGCCGGTGGAGCTTTTTTACGCGCTTCCATTTTCGGTTTAGGTATTATGCCCTACATCACGGCTTCTATCATCATTCAATTGATGGGTATGGCAGTGCCATATTTTCAAAAAATGCAGAGAGAAGGGGAGAGCGGACGTAAAAAAATCAATCAGTACACCCGTTTCCTGACCATAGCAGTTACTGCTGTTCAGGCGCCAGGTTACATTGCTTCTATTAAATCAACTGCTCCAAACGCTTTTACCGATCTTTCTTCATTCTGGTGGATCCAATCTATCTTCATTTTAGTAACCGGTACCATGTTTGTTATGTGGTTAGGTGAAAGAATTACAGACAAAGGTTTAGGTAATGGTATCTCTTTAATCATCATGATCGGTATCATTTCACGTTTACCTTTCGCGTTTTTATCTGAGGTAAAATCAAGAACAGCGGGTAACGGGGGATTGATTATCTTTTTGATTGAGATTGTGATCTTATTACTGGTAATTGTGGGTTCTATCCTGTTAGTTCAGGGTACACGTCGAATTCCGGTACAGTTTGCTAAAAAAATCGTTGGAAACAAACAATATGGCGGGGTTCGCCAGTACATTCCTTTAAAAGTGAATGCTGCCGGGGTAATGCCAATTATCTTTGCTCAGGCGATTATGTTCATTCCTGCAGCTATTTCAGGTTTCTCCGGTAATTCAGGTGGGGTTTTCTCTGAAAGATACGGTTTCTGGTACAATTTGATTTTCGCTGTATTGATCATTCTCTTTACCTATTTCTACACGGCTATCATGGTTAATCCTAACCAATTGGCAGACGATATGAAACGTAACGGTGGGTTTATTCCAGGTGTAAAACCAGGAAAGAAAACTGTCGAATTTCTTGATACCATCATGTCCAGAATTACCCTTCCAGGATCAGTATTTCTTGGAATTATTACAATTCTTCCTGCTTTTGCGATGATGGCTGGAATTAACCAACAGTTCGCCTATTTCTTCGGTGGAACTTCGTTGTTGATTCTTGTGGGTGTTGTTTTAGATACTTTGCAGCAAATTGACAGCCACTTATTGATGCGTCAATACGATGGT
>CAZMHW010000531.1:0-3096 GCA_964566105.1 uncultured Akkermansia sp. | reverse complement strand
CTTTAAGCCGGAATGTTGTTCTAACACAGGAATACAATCTTCTTCGGTACAGCCCGGATAAACTGTGGATTCGTACACCACATAGTCTCCTTTTTTAAGCACCTTTCCAACCGTGGTGGAAGCTCCAATAAGAGGTTTCAGATCGGGGAGATTATGCTCGTCTATTGGTGTTGGTACCGCAATGATAAAAAAGTTGGCTTTTTTAAGGTCTTCAAGCTTGTGAGTGAAAGTAATATCTGAATTTGCGAAATCTTTTTTGGTAAGTTCGTTACTCGGATCAATTCCTTTTTTCATCATATCCACGCGTTTGGCGTTGATGTCGAACCCAATCACTTTCACTTTGCGTGCAAATGCCAGGGCAATAGGGAGTCCAACGTATCCGAGTCCAATGACTGCAACCGTTGCTTCTTTTTTTGTTATCTTGTTGTAAATACTCATACTTGTTTAAATTAGTAAGTTCGAAATTTTAGTGTTTAATTACGGAAGCGGGTCTTAACGCGTAAATGCGTTCAATGATATCTACTACTTTCAGCCCCTCAAGTGCATTAGTTGAGATCTTATTTTTGCCCTGCAAAGTGTTAACCACGTTTTCAATTACGCTGTGGTGATTATTCGCGGAGCCTTTATAAGCACCGTAATCGTTCGCAGGGTTGGTTTCCCCCAATTCAGGCATTACGTAGTCTTTAATGTTACATACTTCGATCTGATCCATGTACTGACCACCAACCTTCACACTTCCTTTACTTCCAACAATGGTCAGGGAAGACTCCAGATTCTTTTCCCAAACTGCGGTGGAGTAATTGATACATCCCATACCACCATTTACAAAGTCGAAACTCACGAAACCACTGTCTTCAAAGGCTGTAGACTTTTGGTGATTAAAGTCTGCGAATTTAGCCTGAATGTTTGTAATGTCTCCAAATACCCAGTACATGATATCGATCCAATGGCTGAACTGTGTAAAAAGAGTTCCTCCGTCCAGATTTTGAGTCCCTTTCCAGCCACCGGCTTTGTAGTAACGATCGTCCCGGTTCCAATAGCAATTTAATTGCACCATATAAACGTCCCCGATAATTTTTTTATCAATCACTTCTTTGAGCCACACACTTGGAGGAGAGTAACGGTTTTGCATCACACAAAAAACCGTTTTGTGGTGGTGTAAAGCCGAGTAAATTATTTTCTCACAATCGGCCTTGCTCAAAGCCATTGGTTTTTCTACAACCACGTGTTTGTTGTGTTCAAGCGCAATTAAAGCATGCTCAGCGTGCAAACCGTTGGGCGTACAAACGTTTACTACATCTATTTCGGGATGATTTCTTAAGAGTTCATCTACACTGTTATAAAATTTTTCAGCTATATTTTCAATCCCAAGTTTGTCCTTCGAAAGGGTATCGCACACTGCTATTAATTCACAATCCGGATTCCTGCGCACCATTTCGGCATGTCTTTTTCCAATGTGTCCCTGCCCAATTACAGCGAATTTTATTTTAGAGTTTTGTTCCATTCAATTAATCTTAATACGTGATGACGCTTTTCGTTTTATTGTAGGCGCGTAACCTTGTTGTTTTCTAATTTATAAACCTGGCCACTTTCTTTACAGATGGCTTTTCCGTCAGCGTCAAATTCGAGTTTGTGTCCAAACTCGCTCATCCAGCCTGTTTGGCGGGAAGGGTTGCCGACAACCAGCGCGTAATCAGGTACTGTTTTCGTAACAACGGCACCTGCTCCGATAAAGGCATATTTACCAATATCATGTCCGCACACGATGGTCGCGTTGGCTCCAATGGAAGCCCCTTTACCCACATGTGTTCTGGCATATTCCGATTTGCGGTTGATCGCACTTCGGGGATTGATCACATTTGTAAAAACCATAGAGGGTCCCAGGAAAACGTCGTCGTCACAAATCACTCCTGTGTAAATGGATACATTATTTTGCACTTTTACATTTTCACCGAGGATAACCTCTGGAGAAACAACAACGTTTTGTCCAAGGTTACAATTCCTACCTAATTTGCAGTTAGGCATCACATGGGAAAAATGCCAGATTTTTGTTCCTTCCCCAATTTCGCATCCTGCATCTACGATGGCGGTTGGATGGGCAAAATATTTGGTGTTATTCATAATTTTAAGGTTTACAAAAGTAATAAAATTGAGGGGATGGAAAAATAAATTTAGACCTTAATTTAGCTTAAAGAACTCCCCTTGGGGGGAATATTTTAATATATTTGTGAATTCTATAATTATGAAACCAGACTATAAAAAATACCTGCCATATGCCGCGGCAATAGCCATTTTTGCCATTCTAACCCTTATTTATTTTAAGCCCTTGTTAAGCGGTAAAGAACTAAGGCAACACGATATTGCCATGCACAAAGGTATGAGTAAGGAAATTGCGGATTACCGTGACAAACACCATTCGGAGCCTTTGTGGACCAATTCGATGTTCGGAGGGATGCCGGCTTATCAGGTTTCTACCAAATATCCCGGCAATTGGTTGACCGCGCTGGACAATCTTTTTAAATTGTATTTGCCACTTCCGGGAGGTTATCTTTTTCTTTATTTTCTTGGATTTTTTATTCTGCTTTTGTGTCTGGAAATTAACCCCTGGTTGGCTTTGGTTGGGGCTATCGCTTATGGACTCAGTTCTTATTTTTTGATCATTATTCAGGCGGGACATAACTCAAAAGCCAATGCTCTGGGGTATCTGCCTGCACTTATCGGAGGAATTATTCTGCTTTTCAGAGGCCGTTATTGGCTGGGACTTTCGGTAACCGCGCTTTTCACGGCCATGGAACTCAATGCCAACCACGTTCAGATCGCCTACTATGGTTATATTCTGATAGGATTTTTAATTGTTGGTTATTTTGTGCAGGCACTTAAGGAAAAACAACTGTCTGGTTTTGCAAAAGCAATGGCTTTTTTCCTGGCAGCTTGCCTTATCGGCATTTTACCGAATGCCGGAAATCTCCTTACCACCAACGAATATGGTAAACTCAGTAATAGAGGTAAAGCGGAACTGACCATCAATCCAGACATGTCCAGTAACAAGAATGTATTGTCCGGCGGATTGGATAAGGATTACGCAACGGGCTGGAG
>CAZMHW010000530.1:1191-3099 GCA_964566105.1 uncultured Akkermansia sp. | reverse complement strand
ATCCGGAAGATCGTATTTTAAGAGAGCTTCTTGCCATAGATTATTACTTGCATTTTAAAGTGAAACCTCAACCATTATTTCTGGAAGAAGTTTCCAAAACAGAGCGCAATAGCCTTGTAGAAAAACTCAAACTAGAGCACAACAAATACCGTTTTACCATTTTACCTCTCAGCTTTGATTTTACTCTTTTCCGAAGCTCTGGAAAAATAGAACAAGGAGCCCATAAGCTCTTTCTGAAATACACTGGCACCGAAAAAGCGTCGGCGGTACATTGTATTCCTGTTGAAGTAGAAGCCTAAAAGGCATGTTTCAATTTCTGAAAGCCAATTCTTATTTTTAGTCTCTACAAAAAAGTGAAACGATGGCAAAAAAAGATGCACGTGTGGATGCTTACATTGCAAAGTCCGCAGACTTCGCAAAACCCATTTTAAATCATTACCGCGCCCTTATCCATAAGGCCTGCCCCCAGGTAGATGAAACAATAAAATGGGGCTTCCCGAATTTTGATTATAAAGGAGGGCCTATGACCAGTATCGCTTCGTTTAAACAACATTGCGCCATTGGCTTCTGGAAAGCTGCCCTGATGAAAGACGGGAACGCACTCATTGGAAGAGCCAAATCGGAAGAAGCCATGGGCCATCTGGGACGAATTACATCTCTGAAAGATCTACCAAAAGACAAAGTGCTTCTGGCTTACATTAAGGACGCCATGCGATTAAACGATGAAGGGCTTAAGGTTTCCAACAAGGCAAAACCCGTTAAAAAAGAACTGGAAATTCCGGAGTACTTTTTAAAAGCAGTTTCTAAAAACAAAAAAGCGCTCACTACATTTGAAGCATTCAGCAACACCAATAAAAAAGAATATGTGATTTGGGTAACAGAAGCAAAAACCGAAGAAACCCGAAAAAAACGCCTGGAAACATCTGTTGAATGGATGAGTGAAGGCAAAATAAGAAACTGGAAATACGTTAAAGCGTAATTAAAATCACGGCGGCATAGGGCCGGTGTAAGTCATACATGGAATATCTCCTGAAATAAAACAGGGATGATAAAAATTAAAATTCAGATCCTTCACCTCCTTATCCTTAATTACAAGCACTTGGTATGGTTTTTTCCACCAGGTTTTTAAACAGGTTTGATCCACGGAAACCTCTGAATTAGAAACGTACTTTTTTAAATTCAAAGCTTTTACCTGCTCTTCCTGAATAATAGAATAAACTCCCGGCGCGAGGCGAAAAGAAAATTTCCCGGACGAATCACTCTTAAATTTTAAAACAACAGGTTGTTTTAGATCGTTCGTATTTCCTTTCCTCACATAAAATACCTTTCCGGCATAAGGAGCCGGTTGTTCGTATTGACGAAGCATTTCTTCAGAAGGCGCTGCACCACCGCAATAAGAAGAAGTCTGGGTGACTTTACCTGAAATCTTCATGCCCATGGTTTTTTGAGCCAGCGCGGTTGATGTTACAAAACCCAAAAGAAGTAAACACTTATTAATCCACATACATTTGTTGTTTCTATTTAGATGTAAGTGTACGAATAATTCCATAAAAAATGTTAGAACCGTGTGTTTCTTGTAAAAATTCAGGGATAAGTTTTATCTTTGAGATACTATGATGAAAACAAAATTCATTTACCCTCTCTTCATCGCACTTAGTATGAGTCTTTCGGGTCTTGTTTTTACCGGCTGCGCCAAAGCGGAAAAGGAAACGGAAGACCCTGCCAATACGGGTGGAGTTGTTACCCCAGTTTCTGAATTCGATTGGACCCCCAATGGGAGTTCGGCAGTAACCGCCAGTGAATCTTATTACATTCCGGCATACAATAACATTGTTGCCACCAAAGGAGGAGGTTCAAGTTATGTCGACATCACGCTCGACAATGGTTTCATGGCCCGTGCGGCTGTTC
>CAZMHW010000530.1:0-1181 GCA_964566105.1 uncultured Akkermansia sp. | reverse complement strand
CACGCTCGACAATTTAACTGTAGGAGCACACACCATTTCTCCTTCTGCCGGCATTACCCTGGAATATGCAACTTCCTCTGCTACTTATACTGCTAAATCAGGCGTGGTGAACATCACTGAAAAAACCGGAACCTTATTGTCGGGTAACTTCACTGCTGCACTCAATGGAGGTACACTTACAAGCATCAGCGGAAAATTCGAAAATATTCCTCAAAAATAAACCGGTCCTATTTCGTTTTATTAACATTAGTTTCGTTTCTTTTTTCTCAACTTTATGAGTCTAAAACTGTTTTATAAACGTGTCCGGATTCAGATTCAAACATTTTATTGCCGATCCTAAATCAAAGTTTGACGAGCTCTTCAAGATCTTCAAGCAACTGATCACACATACCAGTGGTGATGTGGAAGAAGCTCTGGATTGGTTCAAGGAATTAGATAAGGAATACGAATTAACCACCAAGGATTACACCCTTGATGACTTTATTGCCGATCTGAAAAAACGGGGTTACCTTCGTGAAAAGAATGATGGCAAAGGAGGCCTGGCAATTACTCCCAAAACAGAACAAGCTATTCGCAGCAACGCCCTGGAACATATTTTCGGGAAACTTAAAAAAGGCGCTCCCGGAAATCATAAAACAAAATTCACCGGTAAAAACGGAGAGGAGATTAGCAGTGATCTGAGAGCTTTTGAATTTGGAGATTCTCCTCAGAGCATCGCCATGATCGAATCGTTAAAACAGGCTCAGATCAATCACGGTCTGGACGATTTTAAACTTACCGAAAATGATTTACTGGTAGGAGAACAGGAATTTAAAACACAAACCTCCACGGTTTTAATGATCGATATCAGCCATAGCATGATTTTGTATGGCGAAGATCGGATCACTCCCGCTAAAATGGTGGCCATGGCTCTGGCCGAAATGATCAAACGGAGTTATCCGAAAGACAGCCTCGACATCATTGTTTTTGGCGACGATGCCTGGCCCATTCAATTAAAAGACCTCCCCTACTTACAGGTGGGTCCTTATCATACCAATACGGTAGCGGGACTCGAACTGGCCATGTCCATTTTAAGAAAAAAGAAAGCTGCCAACAAACATATTTTTATGATCACCGACGGGAAACCATCGTGCATGAAGGAAAACGGACAGTATTACAAAAACAGTTTTGGTCTCGACAGA
>CAZMHW010000529.1:0-3102 GCA_964566105.1 uncultured Akkermansia sp. | reverse complement strand
CGTAAATACCGTCAATATTGGTTTTCAAATGATCATCTGTTTCAATTCGACCTCTATTATCCAATTTCACGCCAATTTTTTCCAGACCAAGATTTTCAGTGTAAGGTTTACGTCCCACTGAAACGAGGCAATAGTCTCCTTTTATTTCAACGGGTTCGTCTTTGCTGTTTAATGCACTCACTGTAACCTCTTTGGCGCTCGCTTTAACACCTGTTACTTTGTGTTTCATTAAAAACTCGAAACCTAAATTCTTTTTAAGTACACGTTGTAGCTCTTTGCTTAAAGCTCCGTCCATTCCCGGAATGATACGGTCCATAAATACCACAACTGTGACTTTGCTACCGAGACGGCCATACACACTTCCTAATTCGAGGCCAATAACACCTCCGCCAATAATGATCAGGTTTTTTGGAACCTCTGTCATTTCAAGTGCTTCGGTAGAAGTGATCACCCGTTTTTTATCGATTTCAATTCCAGGTAGGCTCGAAGGTTTAGACCCGGTAGCTATGATGGTTTTTGCAGTTTCAATCTGTTCTTTGGTTCCATCGGCTTTTGCGATTTCAATGGTGTTTTTGGTCAGGAAAGAACCATGTCCCGTAAACACAGTGATTTTATTTTTTTTCATCAAAAAATTGATGCCGTCAACTGTCATTTTTACGACGCCACGTTTACGTTCAATCATTTGTTTCAAATTCACCTTTGGAGCTTTGATATCAATACCATGTTCTTCAAAATGATGAACCGCATTGTAAAAATGTTCGCTCGAATCCAGCAGTGCTTTGGAAGGGATACAGCCTACGTTAAGGCAGGTTCCGCCCAAGGAAGGGTATTTTTCTATCAGGGCCGTTTTCATTCCCAATTGTGCGCAACGAATGGCAGCCACGTATCCTCCCGGACCTCCGCCTATAATACTTACATCAAATTTTTCCATATAAATTGAGTGTTAATTCTCTTAAAATAAGGGTGAAATTACGGTTTTTTTTTCGGGAATTAATTGAATAAAAGACAAAAGAAAATTACTTCCTGAATTGCACAAGTAAGAACCATAAAACCAGACCAATACTCAGTAAAACAGACATATACGAGAGCAAGTCACCAAAACGTGAGAAGAATGTGAGTTCGGAATTTGGATGCAGGTTTTCAGAAATAACCGCAGTCTTCCACCATTCAGTTGTCTTGCTGATATTACCAAATGCATCCACGAAGCAGCTAATTCCTGTGTTGGCTGATCTGGCAATTTCCCTTCGGTTTTCAATGGCCCTTAAACGCGCGTAATTCAAATGCTGTTTATAACCGGGCGTATCTTCCCACCACCCGTCGTTGGTAATAATAAAAATGAGATTGGCGCCATTCCGCACATAGCCTGAAACATAATCGGCATAAACACTTTCGTAACAAATCACCGGGGCAATATTAGTCTGTGTCAGGCTGTCTTTAAAAACACTGCGATCTTCTTGTCTGCCAAGACTGCCCATGGTACCTCCCATATCAATGGCGAGTCTCTCCAGGGGTTTCAACAGGGTTGGAAAGGGCATTTGCTCGACCCCGGGAACCAGTTTGGATTTGTGATAAATGGAAAGTGTGTGGGTGTCAATTTGAAGCGCCGAATTAAATACATCGTAATAAAAACCGCTTTGTTCGTCTTTACGGGCCGTAGAAGTAACCTGATTTTCGTCCTTGTAAAAAATGTAGGTGTTTCCACCGGTGATAATTTTCAGATTCGGAAACTTCTTCAGCAAACTATCCCTGAACCAGCTTATTTCCAATGACAGATTAATACCAGCCTCATTGAGATTTTCGGTAATGAAGGTTTCAGGAAAAACAAGATACCGTGTTTCCGTATTAACCTGATCTTTCAGAAGTGCCAGTGTCTTCAAAAACTGGGACTGAAAATCGGAATTGAATTTATCGTTGTAAGGATCAATATTGGGTTGAACAACCACCACTGGCTGGGAGCTTTGCTTATCCCCCTCATTCGGTTTGCGCACAAGAAGAATTGTATAAGAAAGAAGGATGGGGAGAATAATGCCGGCAGCAATTTTAAAAATAGGTTTTGAGAAAATTTTTAAGGAAGTATGGTGCTTAATGGTTTGAAAAATCAAAATGTTGCAGGCCAAGGCCCAGGTTGTGCCTCCCGAAGTACCTGTAAATTCGTACCATTGAACCCAGTGGTGATTAAACGCAAATACATTTCCGATAGTAAGCCAGGTCCAGCTCAAATCCCACAAAGTGTGCCCGTGCTCCCAGGCAAGCCAGAGAGGAATTAAAAGCCAGGCAGCCCATGGTTTATGAATACGTTTTTTAAGATTTGAGTAGAATACAAAAACAAGAGCCATGAAAAGGGAGTTCAGAATAAACGCCATACATGCCCCACCAAACGAAGCATACACCACCCACCAGGTAACAAGTATATTCCATGTAAAAAAACAGAGGTACGCGAGGCCAAGCAATTTAAGGCGTCCCCGGGCAGAGCGCGGAGATCCGGAAATAGCATCTTCAAGAAGCAGTAAGGGAACAAATGCAAAAAAAATGCAAATGCTTAAGTGCCAATACCAGGAAATGGAAAGCAAAAGAGCAGACAACAGACTTAGAAGCAGGGGGGAGGTTTTGCTTTTCATAAGGGGCTAAGATACCATTATTGCTTTTTTTAACGAAAAGTATTTACCGGATGTTTAAATCTTGACATTTTATTTGATATTTTTTTACCGAATTGGCTCCTTTAGCAGTATATTTGCAAATTGCCTTTTTTACATGGAAGAAACCCTTGAAGCCGCGGAATCACGCAAATTATATCCTTACCAGGAACAAGCCGTAACCCGGATTTTTAACCGACTGGTAGAGTTGCCACCCAATGCGAATTTATTATTCCAATTGCCTACCGGTGGGGGTAAAACAATTATTTTTAGTGAAATAGCCAAACGGTATATTGAGAAACATAAACGTAAAGTTTTAATTCTGACCCATCGTATTGAGTTAGGAAAACAAACGTCGGATGTGTTAACCGAAGCTGGTATTTCCAATAAAGTAATTACCAGCGACGTAAAGCAATTGCCGCAACAGAGTCATTACAGCAGTTTTATTGCCCTCGTAGAAACCCTGAAC
>CAZMHW010000528.1:0-3105 GCA_964566105.1 uncultured Akkermansia sp. | reverse complement strand
CGTGAAGGTAGTTCAAGTATTGAAGGTTATAATTTACCGGGAGTTGTTTTTACAAGTTATCACGACGATGCACACGGAGGTGACACCAATGGAAATGGCAGCGCAACAAGTCCCTCTTCTGCTGACTGGTATGGTGTTCTTGACATTTCTGGAACTATAAGCACCAACAATCATTGTTACGCCTGGAGTAATGTCTTATATAGAAAATACCCTTAGAATTTCCAATTGCGGCCAGTTTATCTTGTAAGAAGCTGTATTATTTGTTGATGTTGCGGATATTTCGCGATCAGTTCATCCCTCTGCCCCATCTCAAAATCTGCAAAATCAAAACCCGGAGCCACCGTACAACCAACCAATGAAAAGTCCCCTCCGGATTTTACCCGCGAACCAAACCAGTGATGGGCCTTTACCGTGTATTGAAAGACTTCTCCCTTTTCCAGTTTATTTCCCACAAGGGTTGTTTTTAAACTACCTTGTTCGTCTATTTCTATCACTTCGAGAGTATCTCCGGCATAAAAATGCCAGGTCTCATCACTTTTAATCTTGTGAAGTGCTGAAAAATTATTTTTTTCTATTAAGAAATAAATAGCCGTCGCAAAATTCCTCTCGCCCACAGAGCCTCCAGGCAGAGCGTCTTTAGGAATCGTTCCTGCTGAACGGTAAGTCTCTTTGTAATACCCACCTTCCGGGTGAGGGAGAAGCTCCAACTGTTTAACCAGGTCTTCTACATTCATTGTTGTAAATAATTTAAAAGGGTAATGCCGACAAAATCCACATCCATGGCCGAATTCGATAAGACAATCACCGAGCAATTCTTTTCTTTAATAAATCCGCAAAAGCTTCTGAATCCAAAGGTAGCACCATTATGCCAGTACAAAGTATTTCCGGATTTCGTTCGTTTAATAAACCAGGCAAAACCCAGACTTTCCCTTCCAATAAAACTTGGCTGGTGACTCATTTTAACGGCAGCATCCTTTTCAGACAATTGATAGTCCAGGTAACACAACAGATCCTCTGCTGAAGACCGCATACCGCCTGCAGCGTCAAAAACACCCAGATCCCAGGCGGGTGTAGACTCTCCTTCCTCATTATAACCCTGCGCCACAAAATCTTTCTGAATGTATGTAGGATTCACAAAAGTATGCTCCATTTTAAGTGGCACACAAATTTTTTCTTTTACAAGTTCCTCAAAACTTTTAGCGTAAATCCCTTCCAGTATCATTCCTAAAAGAGCCATTCCAAGATTGGAATAATTACATACTGAACCCGGTTCCTGTTTTAATTTCACCACTTTTAAATATTCAAACAACTGCTCGCGGGTATAGTGTTTATAAGGATTGAGTGAATCGTAATTTGTCTGTAAGCCCATGTTCTCAGGAACGGCAGGTAATCCGGAAGTATGATTGACCAGATGTTTGATTCGTATCGGGGATTTATAGTATATAAGTTCAGGATATTTTACGGGCAGGTATTTTCGGATGTCGTCTTCCACTTTCAATTTGCCATCCTGAATAGCAGCAGCCAGTAAGAGTCCGCAAAAGGTCGTGCTGATGGCGCCAAGTTCATAAACAGTGCTGTTGTCCGGCCTCTTTTTAGAGTCCCTTTTTACTTCTCCATAATTGTAAAAATACTTCAGGCCATCTTTCATAATCCCAATGCTCATTCCACAATTTTGAGGGCTCTGCATGTAACTGAGCAAGGTGGTATCTACCAATTTATCCAGGGTACTGCGCTTAGGGTTATCCGTAGAATAAACCCGGCGTTTGAGATACCTGAGTGAGTCATTAAAACCTTCCGTGCTTAACGTTACCTGCGCGCTTACACCCAGGTGCAGACCAATTAAATAGAAAACAAAAGTCCACTTGATTTTAATCACTTTTTTAAAAAGTACTTTTTTCACGTAATAAAAATAGCTATATTTCTAGTCATAAACTCCGGTGTTTTTTTTACAATCTTCAAATCACTAACTAAAAACCAAGCGTATGGAAAACGACACAAAGAACGTATTGATGCAATACCTTTACAGGTTTGCCGAGCATTATGATATTCCAAACACAGACCTTATCAGCTTTAAAAAAAGGTCAGACCTTTTAGATAAGCTTAAAGAAAAAAACAACGATGCCTACTTAGTGATTGTAGCGCTTTTTGATGCTTTTATTAAAGCGGATCGCATTCAGAACGATAAAGAAAAATACGACAAGGCCCGTGTACTTTGGGACGCAGAACACGCCGCCGCCGAAAAAGAAAAGGTAGACGCAGAAATGCTCCTGATCAAATTCTGTAAGGCCAGCAGCATCACCGTGGGAGGCCTTACCCTAAAGGAATAACAAACAGCCTGCAGGGAATGGGTCGCATTTGCAGTATAATTTGCCTGTTTCTCTCGTTGGGTGCAGCGGCTCAGGTAAACCTTCAGGGACTGGTGCTGGACGCTAAAACAAAAGATGCTCTGCCCTATTGTGCCATTGCTCTTAAAAACACAGTAACCGGATGCCTGAGTAACGAAGAAGGCGTTTTTCAGATCGTTGCGCGAATAGAATCTGACACCTTCCTGTTAAGTTACGCGGGGTACAAACCCAAACAGATTCCTGTCAGTCAATTTGTAAAAAATACAACCGTTCTTCTGGAGAGGAAAGAAAACATTCTCACCGAAGTTGTAGTTTATAGCAACGACGAATTTTTATATACTCTTTTAGCCGATTGCCGGAAAAAATTAAGAGACTCAAAAGAAATACAATCCAAAGTTTATTTTGTCCTCGAAAGCTCTATTAACGGGCAGGCTACCGAACTTTTAGAATCTTATTACAATGGAAGTTTTAATAATTTCTCCTTAAAAAACCTTCATTTTAAAAACGGAAGGGCAGGTTTGGCAGCTTACAACGAGCGTCTTTTTATTAATGCCAATACGTCAAAAGCCTTTACATTTTTAAATTTACTCAACCAGAATGAACATTTGCCTGCAACTCCCCTACAATACGACAAACGCCGTTTAAAAAAAAATTACACCCTCAAATTAAAGTCTGTTTACGATTCCGAAAGACCGGTCTATTGTATTGAATTTATTCCAAACGTAAACGACGGAAAGAGTTTTAGCGGAGAAGCCTGGAT
>CAZMHW010000527.1:1520-3111 GCA_964566105.1 uncultured Akkermansia sp. | reverse complement strand
ACGGTTCTTCTACATACGAGAATAACCGTACTGACAACAGGATCAGGATTACTAACCTTCCAAGTAAATGTACTATCAAAATATTTACAATGAATGGTACCCTGGTGAGGACAATCAAACGCGATGTTACCGGTCAGGAAGATCTTTACACAGGAACAACAGTTGGTGGAAGTGATATTAAGACTTCTAAACGTTCATCTTATGTAGAATGGGATCTTAAAAATCAAAACAATATTTCAGTAGCCAGTGGACTTTACATCTTCCACATCGATGCCCCAGGTGTTGGTGAGAAGATTCTTAAATGGTTCGGTGTAATGCGTCCATTAGATGTTCAAAGCTACTAACCAACAAAGACGAAAGATTATGAAGAGACATATAAAATATTTTGCATTAACAGCCGTTGTTGCACTGGCTTTTGAAGCGAATGCCGGAAATCCTGAACGTATGGGACAGGCCGGGGCAGGACAATTGTTGATTAACCCGTATGCCAGGAATACAGGTATGGCCGGGGCTAATTCAGCAAAGGTAAGAGGTTTGGAAGCTCAGTTTCTGAATATCGCTGGAACGGCTTTTACACGTAAAACAGAAGTTATTTTTAACAGGGCAAGCTGGCTTCAGGGCACTGATATTTTTATCAATAGCTTTGGTTTAACCCAGGGAGTTGGTGAAACGGGTACCGTTGGTTTTGGAGTAGTCTCCATTAATGCAGGTAAAATTCCTATTACTACCGAAGAACAACCTGAAGGAGGTTTGGGTACTTATAGCCCTACTTTCTATAACATTAGTTTGTCTTACGCCAAGATGTTTTCAGATAATATCTATGGTGGTATCAATTTTAAAGTGATTAACGAGCAAATTCCAAATGCCGCGGCACGTGGAATGGCAATTGATGCAGGTATCCAATACCACACCGGTAAATACGATCAGATTCATTTTGGGATCGCCCTGCGTAATTGGGGACCAAAAATGCGCTATGTGGGTGATGGTTTAAGTCGTCAGGCTGCCGTTACTTCCGTGAATGGTTCGTATGAGTTGACTGTAAACAACAGATCTGCAGCATTTGAGTTACCTACTCTGGTAAACATTGGGGGTTCTTATGATTTTTATCTGACAAAAGATTCCACAGGTTTGTCAAAAAAACATCGTCTTTCACTTAATGGAACTTTCACTTCCAATTCGTTTAGCTACGATAACGGTCTTGTTGGTTTAGAGTACGCCTGGAAGGAAATGTTAATGTTCCGTGTGGGTACTTTTATAGAAAAAGAAATGTTAAAGGATACCAGAAGAAACGCATACACTGGTCCGGCGGCAGGTTTAACTTTTGAAGTTCCGTTCAATGAGAAAAAATCAACCATTGGTTTGGACTATTCTTATCGCTTCAGTAATCCATTTGGTGGAACACATACCTTTGGTTTAAGATTGAATCTATAAAAAAAATCACTATTTTTGATGTTGAAAAGAGTCCCGGTACACTACCGGGATTCTTTGTTTTTTAAAACAGACGATATGGCACAACAAATTGGATATTATACAGAAGAAGGACTGCAAAAGCTTAAGGATGAATTACATCATTTAAGAACTGTGGAGCGTA
>CAZMHW010000527.1:0-1510 GCA_964566105.1 uncultured Akkermansia sp. | reverse complement strand
ATGCCAGGGATAAGGGTGACTTAAGCGAAAATGCCGAATACGACGCAGCACGTGAAGCACAGGCTTTGCTGGAATTGCGTATTTCAAAGCTGGAGGAGGTAATTGCCAACGCCCGCATTGTGGATGAATCTAAAATCGATCTGAGTAAGGCAAGTATCTTAACCACTGTAAAAATAAAAAACCTGAATAACGGTGCTTCTATGAAATACACCCTTGTTGCTGAAAATGAAGCGGATCTTAAAGCCGGTAAAATTTCGGTGGATTCTCCCATCGGTAAAGCTCTTTTGGGTAAAAAGGTAGGGGAGAAGGTAGATGTGCAGGTGCCTGCAGGTAAAATTACCTTTGAAGTTTCAGAAATAACAATTTAGTTCAAAAACCAATGCCGAGTATTTTTTCGAAAATAGTGGCAGGCCAGATTCCATGCTACAAAGTAGCGGAAAATGACGCCTACCTGGCATTTTTAGATGTATTCCCTTTAAAAAGAGGACACTGTCTGGTAATTCCAAAAAAGGAAATTGATTACATTTTTGACCTTGACCAGGATACTTATTCCGGGTTAATGGATTTTTCTAAAAGGGTAGCTCATGCGGTTAAAGCCTCTGTTCCATGCAAACGTTTATCCATGCATGTAATTGGTCTTGAAGTGCCGCACGCACACGTTCATTTGATTCCAATAAACACCATGAGCGACTGCGATTTTACCAAAGAAAAACTCAAATTCACTAAAGAAGAGTTTGAAGAAACCGCCAGACTGATCGCTTCGAATTTTAAATAAGACTATAAGCCTGGTTACAGTGTATTGTAAACACGTCTTACAAAGTTTTTAGCAAACTTTTTATTCCCACACGCTCTTCTAAAAACGAAGCCAGGGCTTCTATTTTTATCCGGTCTTGTTGCATGGTATCACGGTGACGTACGGTAACTGTTTTGTCTTCAAGGCTCTGGTGATCCACGGTAATACAATAAGGTGTACCATAAGCATCCTGACGACGGTAGCGTTTCCCTACCGTATCTTTTTCGTCGTAGGCAATATTAAAATCAAGTTTCAGATCCTTCATGATGCTCTCTGCCAGTTCAGGTAAACCATCTTTTTTTATCAGCGGAAAGATAGCTGCTTTGTATGGGGCCAGGGCAGGAGGCAGGCTTAACACGGAGCGTGTTTCTCCACCTTCCAGAGCTTCTTCTTTTAAGGAGGAAGAAAGAATGGCCAGGAACAAACGATCCAAACCAACTGAGGTTTCTACGACGTAGGGAACGTAACTCTGGTTAAGTTCAGGATCAAAGTACTGTAGTTTTTTTCCGGAGAATTGTTCGTGCTGTTTTAAATCAAAATCAGTGCGGGAGTGAATGCCTTCCAGCTCCTTGAATCCGAACGGAAACTCATGTTCAATATCTGCAGCTGCATTTGCATAGTGTGCTAATTTTAAATGATCGTGGAAACGGTATTTTTCTTTTCCCAGTCCTAAAGACAAGTGCCAGTTCAGGCGGGCTTGTTTCCAATGCTCGTACC
>CAZMHW010000526.1:0-3113 GCA_964566105.1 uncultured Akkermansia sp. | reverse complement strand
CTCTTTGGCATGGTATACTTTTTAAATTTCAGTTTCTCCAGAGCCTTGCCCGTACTTTCGCCCATAGCAATTATTTTTTGATGCGGGTGAATGGTATTCTTTTCAAAATACGCCTCCACGTTGCTTGGGCTGGTAAAAATCACTATTTCATTTTCCTGAGAAATTTCCACGCTGTGCTTTAATGTGGCATAAACCTCCAGATTAATGACATTGTCGCGTTTTACCATTTGCCATTGAATACTTTGCATGCTGCCACGGGCAATTGGAAACAATACTTTCGCGTTACCTACTTTACTGCTGAATTGTTTTCCAACCAGTTTAATATCGGTACTTTGTCCGATAAAATCGGCACGGCGGTTAAAGGCCCGCAGTTCTGCGCTGGTGGAAGTACCAATACAACCGAATTTTACATTTTCCAGTACAGGATTCTGATTGAAAAAATAACGCACTGCGTGTTTACTGCTAAAAAAGATCCACTCCGTTTTAGGTAATTCCTTTATGCGGATTTGCTTGAATTCAATCAGGCTTTTTCCTTCCACCTCAAATTTTAACCGTTTTAATGCCGCAGCTAAATAATCGTCTTCTTTAAAAGTTTTAGTGATAAATACTTTTTGTGGGCGAATGGCATGAATATGATCTACGATCTGATCGGTGAAACCATCCGTATCCAGAGTTTCAAAATACACTTGTTTGGGTTGTTCGTTCCAGGCTGAAGCCACACTTACCCATACTTTAAAACGAAGACGGTCCTCATCATCCTCTTCAGTATCACAATAAGCGCCCAAAGGCAATTGACATCCTCCGTCGAACATATTCAGTATCTGGCGTTCGATGTTTATTTTAATGAGCACATCCAGATCGTTAATTTCATCTATGATTTCAAGTAATTCATTGTCGTCTTCACGGGTTTGCCAGGCCAGTACGCCCTGTGCGGGAGCCGGTACAAATTCTTCGGGATTTAATTTTTCCACATGCAGATCTTCCAGATCCAGTTCCAGGCGTTCAACACCGGCAGCTGCGAGAAGAATCGCATCGTAGTCGCCGTTACGTACTTTATTGATGCGGGTAGGAACATTTCCCCTCAGGTCTTTTATTTCCACATCTGGCCTGAAGGCGAGAAGTTGTGATTTTCTCCTTGCAGAAGAAGTTCCCACACTGGCATTCTTTTTTAATCCGAATTTTTCGTTGTCGTCTGCCGCTTCCTTTTTCATGATCAGAATATCGGAAGGATCTTCACGTCTGGAAACACCCGCTACAATAAGTCCCTCGGGACTGGTAGTCGGTAAATCCTTATGAGAATGCACTGCAAGATCGATACTTTTATTCAGGAGCGCTTCTTCGAGTTCTTTTGTAAAAAAGCCTTTTCCATCCAGCTTATCAAAACTCGTTGCCCATTGCTGGGAGCGGTCGCCTTCCGTTTGAATAATTTTTATTTCGACTGCATGTCCTTTATTTTCTAAAAGATCTTTTGTGTAGTTTGCCTGCCAAAGGGCGAGGTCACTTCCACGTGTGCCTATAATGATTTTTCTTTCCACGGGGCAAAGTTACAAATGTTTTACACTATTTTCCTTTATCCCATACTAAAATGTAGTTTTACACGTATCCACTAATCTGCAGCTTTTTTATACATTTACTTTAATGAAGTTTACCCGCCTGTTCATTACGCTCTCATTGCTCTGGTGTTTTTCGATGCCTGCTCAGGTTTCATTTACAACCTTTCCTGAAAATTTTCGTTTGTTTGCAAGGGATACAGACAATTTCGGGCGTTTTAAAGTAGAAGGGCTTTCTTTTTTTTCAGGGAAAATACACTCGCTTCTTTTAGAACAGGATTCAGGAAAAGCTCTGGAAGACTTTACTGTATCGGTAGAGGCTGGAAAAACATTTTCTATTCAACATAAAATACCCGCCAGGCTCTCGGAGTTTCACTTGAAAGTGTTTATGATTAACACGAACAGCCAGGAAATACTTGTAGCCGAAGCCAAACACCTGCTGGCCGGAGATTTTTATATTGTCGCGGGCCAGTCGAATGCCGAGAGCGCCGGTGATTTTGACTATTCCCCTTACGACAGCACTTACGCTTCTGCGTATATCCGGGCGTTGGGCGCAAATTTTAACTGGGCAACGACGTTATCGGCCAACAACACCTACAACTACAGCCTGGCGGACGATTGTAAATTCGGAAAGGCTTCCTGTTTTTACCTTGCCTGCGGTTCTACCGCCTTTAGTGGCATCTGGCCGCTTAAATTGCAATGTCGTCTCGCCAAAGAAACCGGAATACCCAACTGCTTTGTTAACGGAGCAGTAGGTGGCAGTAGTATTTCGCGCAACATGGCTTCTCATATTCCTTCACTGCCCGACTCCCTGCGTTGTGGCGATGCTGCTAACGCTGCATCGGGGATTCTTCCCTATGACCGCGTTTTTAAAAAACTTTACGTAAATAATGCCGTAGCAGGGGTAAAAGGCATTTTCTGGTACCAGGGAGAAACAGATGGGAATTTCACGAAAGACAGCGCTCTACTTTATCCCGAAAAATTCAGGAAATTACACGCCTCCTGGAAATTGGATTATCCTTCACTCAAAAAAATTTTTGTTCTTCAGCTCAATGTTGGGTGTGCGGGGAATTACCTCCACCTCATCCGGGAATACCAGAGAAAATTTCCGGAAGAATTCGAAGACGTAGTTACCATGTCTACAGTAGGCGCTCCCGCTGAAGACCGAAAGGGAGACATTTGCCATTACACTCAAAAAGGATGCGAAAGGATTGCTGACAAATTATTACCGCTGGTAAAAAATTACATTTATGGCCTACGCGAATCGGGTGCAGATTTTTTACCGGCCAATGTTGTGAAAATATATTATAATAAGATAGACCAGATTTGTATTGAATTTGATAAAAACATACTAAGCGAACAAAGCCAAACGTACGCGCTACCTGAAATAAAAACCATTGAACTCAAAGACTATTTTTACAAAGAAGACTTCCTTCCTCTTTCCGTTGAGTCTCTGGAATCAAGGGGCAACCAGATTTTTCTCAACCTCGTGCCGGGTCAATTACTGGTGCGCCGTTTGAGTTATTTACCTTTATCTTTCAGTAACATCCCCAGTGTATATGC
>CAZMHW010000525.1:2201-3114 GCA_964566105.1 uncultured Akkermansia sp. | reverse complement strand
TTTTCATTTTTGTCTCGTCATTTACAAACGAAAATGACCCGGTTACCGGTAAAGAAATTCTGACAAAATCAAGAGAAGCTCTTTTAACATTAAAAACCATAAGTTACAGTTTTAGCTCCCATCGAAAACAATTTTACGATTACGATACCACTGTGACAACGGGAGAGGTTCATCTTGAAAAAAAAGCGGAAGATTCGCTAATGGAATGTCACTTTAAAGCCATCTGTTTTTCAAAAACAAAGGATGAAGAGCTAAAGATGGAAAGTTTTTATAATGGCACAAATTACATCTGCCTTATAGAACCGGCGAAAGTTGCCTATCTGGACAGCGCCGAGAAAAAAAGGATGAGTAATCCGGAATATATCAAAAACACTTCCTATCTACAGGGACTAATGACTGAGTTTTCCGATATTCTGCCTTACAATAGTCTTTTTTCTGAAAACGCATACATTCAGGTATTACCTCCTGAAAAAACAAATGGGTATTCGTGCTACAAACTGGAAATAAAATTTAAAAACCTTAAGGACATTAACAAAAACAGATTTATTGTTTTATACATTGACCGTAAAACATTTCTACCGGTGCGTAAAATAGAACATCTCGAATATCAGAATAGAATACACCATTCAGACATGGAACTGTCAAACATTCTTGTTAATTCGCAGAACACAAAAAAAGAACTGACAGAACTTAGGGTACCAGCAGACTTCCGGGTAAAAAGATTAAAAACACCGGTTAAAACACAATCAGATTATCAAATGCCTCTCGAGGAAGGAACAGAGGCTCCTCCCGTAGAACTTCAGAGATTCCCTAAAAAGGAAATCATAACTTCTTCCATGCTAAAAGACAATTTAACCTTGCTTGTTTTCTGGTATATGGGCTCTTATCCTTTTGAAGTGGCAAGCCCTCATAT
>CAZMHW010000525.1:0-2191 GCA_964566105.1 uncultured Akkermansia sp. | reverse complement strand
GTTGGAATTAACTCCCTCGATGCAGGCAAAAGTCAGGATGATCTTGTTATCTACCTTAAAAATAAAAATATTTCATATCCCATTGCCCTTGACGAAAATAAAAAGACCAGTGAAAGATATAAGGTCTGGGAATATCCCACGTTGTATCTGATAGATCGCGAGCAGAAAATAGTATTCAGCCATAAGGGCTACGACGATGAGCTGCCGGCAAGGCTGGATTCCGCGATTATAAAGGCTCTGAGATAAAATTCTGACTTAGCAGTACGTGCAGAAATTCCTTTCCTAATCAAAAAATTGCGCTTAACTTCGCACCATGACTTTTTTAGGTAGATTAAAATTTTACGGCATAGGTTTTGGAATTGGTTTGTTGCTGGTATACGCCATTTTTGGCACACGGAGCTGCACTACCCCGGGTGAAGTAAAAATGGGACAATTGGTATCGCGTTATTTCGAATTGTCGGATAAGGCAAAATGTAAATTAAAATGCATGCACATGAACGAGGCACTTTTAAAAGTGCAACTGCGTCATTTCGAGATCAACTACGATGTGAGTGAGATCCACAACAAACCCTGCGGCGAGTATTATATTGAACCAAAAAAAGAATTTGCCACACAATACGGTTATAAATTCATTATCCTCGACTGCGACACCATCAGCCGAATAGACGACATCAGTGTAACCTCATCCATCACCTGCAATTGTCAATAGCCCCTTTATATACCCCTGAGTTTTTTATGCGTGAAGCCTTAAAAGAAGCGCAAAAAGCTTTTGCTTCCGACGAAGTACCGGTAGGAGCTGTGGTAGTAGCCGAAAACAGGATCATTGCCAGGGCACACAACCTCACCGAGCAATTGCACGATGTAACGGCCCATGCCGAAATGCAGGCAATTACTTCGGCAGCCAACGCCTTAGGAGGGAAATACCTCACCGAATGCACGCTCTACGTTACCCTGGAACCCTGCCTCATGTGTGCGGGAGCTTTAGCCTGGAGCCAGGTAAGCAAAATCGTTTACGGCGCATCCGATCCCAAAAAAGGTTTCTCCCTGCTTGAAAAAAACGTTCTGCATCCCAAAACAGAGGTCGAAAAAGGCCTTCTTAGCGAAGACTGTGAGCGGATTTTAAAGGATTTCTTCGCCCTGAAACGCAAATAATTGCTTTTGGTATAATTTTTGAATAAATTTATAGAACAAAACCAAAGAACCATGCAAATTCTAAAGACTTTATCCATTTCCCTTTTACTTTCAACTCTGGTTGTGAGTACACCCCTTAAAAGCCATGTGAATGTGGTGAAAGTGAACTATTCCGAAACTCCCGGAAAAACCATTTGCCTGAAAAACCCGGCCGCCTTAAACACTACCGAGTTTTTTGCCAGCACCACTACCCTGATGTTTGAAGTATACAAACCCGGCAGTAAGGAAGAAATGAGCAAAATTGTAGCTGCTCTTAAAAAAGATGCCAATGTTCAGGAATGTGTTGAAGGCAACGTAACCGGCGACTATTACGCGGTAACACTTATATTGAAGGCTAAAAAGGACAAAAGCTGGTTCGCGGGCTTATTTAAAAAAGCCGGTTTAGCGACCATTAAGATTAACAATGCCCCTGTAACCGAAGTCGGTAATATGTAAAAAGGACATACTTCAGCAAAGCCAATTCTAAAAAAGGATTGGCTTTTTTCGTTTATAAAGACCCCGTAGGGCAAACCTGACAGGGCAAGGTCTCATTCCTTCTCCATTAGCAATTTATTACTAATTTTGCGCATGATTAACGCTGAAGCCATCTTGTTTGATACAGTTCAAAAAGCACTACTTGAACTTTATTCCATAACGTCCAACACCATTCTATTCCAAAAAACACGTAAAGAATTTGAAGGGGATTTTACTCTGGTTACTTTTCCGTATACCAAAGAAAGTAAAAAATCACCCGAACAACTGGGTGCCGAAATAGGAGAATTTCTGATCAAAAATAACAGCAAAGTTACCAGTTTTAATGTTGTAAAAGGGTTTCTAAACATCTCTCTCAGCAATGCATTTTGGTTAAATTATTTTAACGCGGTTAAAGATCTTAAAAACATTGGTTACCGAAACGAAAACAGTTCCGGTAGAACCATCATGCTGGAATATTCTTCACCCAACACCAACAAACCCCTGCATTTGGGGCATGTGCGTAACAATTTACTGGGCTACTCTGTAG
>CAZMHW010000524.1:0-3115 GCA_964566105.1 uncultured Akkermansia sp. | reverse complement strand
GGTTATGGACGTTTACAGACCTAATACATTGCAGGATGCGGATGAGTTCCGTCCTTTCCGTGGTAACGTTTTCAGTACTCAGGTAACCGATAGTTCAACCGGAGTTGCAGGTTTAGGTCAGGAGATCGCTACAAACGTAGATGGTCCGGTATGGCAAAGTTTTAAACACAAGGTAAACGCTCCTACACCTCATGGTGTGAGTGTTGACCCTGTAGAAGTAACAGACAGCGTACTGGCTATCATGACCAAAGACCCTCAGGGTAATAATAATGCTACTCCGGAAGGTAAGGCAGATATTCCGGGCCGTGTTAAATGGAGAGAGGTTTCCAGTACCGTTTCTACCGATAACCTGGATGAACGCAGAAATTATAAAACTGCAGATTACATCAACTATATGGATGGTGACGTAAACTCAAGTATTTATTTTAAAGAAGGTGAAGATGCCTATACAGAAAATGCAGCCAAGCTGATGTATGAATATGCAAAAACCTCTTTGATTAACGATAAATCGCGTGTGTTTAAGGGTGGTAGCTGGAGAGATCGCGCTTATTATCTTGTGCCAGGTGTGCGCCGGTATTTGGATCAACGTCAATCTACAGCCTGGCTGGGCTTCCGTTGCTCTATGACACGTGTGGGTAGCCCTGTTGGTATGGGTAAATAATCTGGTGTTAATAAATATTCTAAACCCTTAAGCGAATAACTTAAGGGTTTTTTTATTTTTCAGAAATGGTAAAACATATTTCAATAGAGGAATTATATGACTTTTACGTAAAATCGGGGCAAAAAATAAGCACTGATACACGTAAACTCGAAAAAGACTCTCTCTTTTTTGCTCTGAAAGGGGCAAATTTTAATGCAAATGAATTTGCGCTTAAAGCCATAGAGGGTGGTTGCAGTCTTGCCGTGGTAGACGAAGAAAAATACGCAGTACAATCAAATATTGTGTTGGTAAAAGACGTTTTAACAAGTCTCCAGCAATTGGCCAATTATCACCGTAAACAACTTTCTATTCCTTTCCTTGCAATAACCGGAAGTAACGGCAAAACCACGAATAAGGAACTTATCAAGGAAGTTCTTTCCAGGAAATACAAGACGCTGGCAACAGTGGGTAATCTTAACAATCACATTGGTGTTCCGCTGACAGTGTTGAGTGTAAAAACAGAGCATGAATTCGCCATAATAGAAATGGGCGCAAATCACCAGGGAGAGATAGCTGAATTATGTGCCATTGCTGAGCCGGATTTCGGTCTTATTACCAATATTGGAAAAGCTCACCTGGAAGGGTTTGGTGGTATTGAAGGGGTTAAAAAGGGAAAGAGTGAATTGTATAAATTTCTGAAGTCAAAAAATGCCAAAGCCTTTGTGAATGGTGACGATGAGGTGTTGTACGAACTCGCTTTTGAAAACGACAAAATTACCTATGGCTGCAAAAAACTATACGATGTAATCGGGAAGGACTGTACGGTTTCGGAAACAGTAAGTCTTAAATACACTACGCGTTACGGAGATAAAGATTGGAATAAGCGGGAAACTATTAACACACAGATTATAGGTGGGTATAATTTTATTAATTGCCTGGCGGCAGTGTGTGTGGGCGCTTATTTTAAAGTAGAGGATACGTTAATAAAAGAAGCGCTTGAGAATTATTCTCCTAATATGAACCGTTCACAACTTGTAAAAACAGAAAGAAATACAATCATACTGGATGCTTACAACGCTAATCCCAATAGTATGAGGGTTGCCGTAGAAAATTTTGCTAAATACAATTCAGAAAAAAAGCTGTTATTGTTGGGAGATATGTTTGAATTGGGCGAGTATAGTAAAGAAGAACATCAGAAATTAGTAGAACTCTTAAAGGCCAATAACTTCGAAAATGTAGTTCTGGTTGGAGAAGAGTTTTTTAAGGTAACCGACGCAGGTTATGTGAAATTTAAAACCACGGCAGAATGCCTGGAGTACCTCAGGAAAAACAGTGTAACCGGAAATACTGTATTGATAAAAGGATCCCGGGGAATGAACATGGAAACACTGCAGGAGGCATTATAAATATGAGTTACTTTTCTAAAAACAGATTAATTGGATTTATTTTAATAGCCATGGTACTCGGTCTGGTACTGGGTTATTTCATCAACGTCTCTATTACTAAAAATAAATTTGAATACAACCCTGCCAAACTTGAAACAATTGCAGATCCTGTTGTGAAAAAGGCGGTAACCGCCTCTATTCATAAATACGAAGAGAAGGTCTTCAGGGAAAGCAAAAAAGGAGTGGCTGGGAATTTTTCCGTTTTAAGTGATATCTTTTTACACCTCATTAAAATGATCATAGCTCCGCTCGTGCTGGCAGTTCTGGTTATTGGGGTCGCCAAGGTGGGAGATTTTAAAAGCGTGGGCAGGATAGGTTTAAAGACCCTTATCTATTTTACGAGCGCTACTTTAATTGCGTTAGCGCTGGGACTCACCATTGTGAATATTTTTGAGCCGGGTAAAGTCATGCACCTCGATAAGCCGGATGCAACAATAGATGCAGGGATAAAAAATACTACCCAGACATCAAAAAACTTTATCGATCATGTGATCCCAGAAAGTATTATCCGTTCCATGGCATCAAACGATATTCTGCCTATTGTTGTGTTCGCTTTGTTTTTTGGTGTGGCAACTGCGGCGATTGGCGAACCCGGGAACCCGATTATTAAAGCCTTCGACAGCTTGAGTCACGTGATGTTTAAGGTGACAAATTACGTGATGAATTTTGCCCCTTTAGGTGTTTTTGGTGCTATTACAGCGGTTGTTATCCAGCAGGGGCTCGATGTTTTGGGTGGTTATGTATATCTGATTCTTTGTTTTTTTGGCGGACTTTTGTTTTTTGTGTTTGGCGTTTTGTTTCTGATTTGCCTGGTTTTCCGGATCAAGTATTTCGCGCTATTGAAGGACATCAAAGAACCTGTGCTGTTGGCCTTTAGCACTGCCAGTAGTGAAAGCGCCATGCCAAAAACTATTGAAGCGCTCGAGAAGCATGGCATCAGTAACCGCATCGTGAGTTTTGTATTACCTCTTGGCTATTCCTTTAATCTAGATGGCAGTATTATGTACATGACCTTTGCCACGGTGTTTAT
>CAZMHW010000523.1:2324-3120 GCA_964566105.1 uncultured Akkermansia sp. | reverse complement strand
GGTGGTATTGACTTTCATTGGTAAGCGAACCCTGACAGAAAAACTGTGTGGCACACGCTTATAACAGCAAATAAACCCAAGCGGACGGAACGGTTTATCGTTCCCACAGAGATTTTGCCGCTTTCTACTT
The DNA here is from genome assembly GCA_964566105.1 of uncultured Akkermansia sp. Lineage (GTDB taxonomy): Bacteria > Bacteroidota > Bacteroidia > B-17B0 > Aurantibacillaceae > Aurantibacillus. The sequence goes on along the minus strand of CAZMHW010000523.1, from coordinate 2,990 downwards.
TTTTCAGCTACACATAAGCCAGCCCAAAAATCTACAAGATTTTTGCCGTCCTTACTAAAAAACATTTGTATCTTCAAACAGCCGTTTTAGGGTAGAGAAAGGTGGTGTTTCGACTGCCATCGTTTAGGCTATGGCAGTAAAAAAGGGCACTACGGCGTATGGCCTGGGAGCTTTATAGGTAAAATGCGGACAGACCTCGAAAAAAATGATCAGACAACTGACTGAAGAAGAATTTAAGTCGACATTCACTCACAAAATGGTTGACGTCACTGCGACGGCTGAACCAATGGTTGACATCTGGCCATACGTTCAAGAATTAATCAAGGACAACATAGTTGATCAATACATTTTCGACAACGGACTAGTTGAAAAAGTGTATCGCAATCAGACTAGCACTTTTGACCAAGTTCTCTTGCCGACATCTGACAAAAACATTTTTATAGTAATTCTGGTGGATCTGACTCTTGAAAATATCAAAGGGCATTACAAACTTGACTTAAATAAAGAATACGAGCTGACAGAGCAAGAAAAAAACACTAAATTACTTCCAAACGTTATGTTCAGACTTTTTAAAGAACTATGGTTTGCCTCGAGTGATTGCTCTCATCCAATAGAAAATATAGGTATTAGATTGATGGAAGTTGCAAAATCTACAAACAACACAAG
>CAZMHW010000523.1:0-2314 GCA_964566105.1 uncultured Akkermansia sp. | reverse complement strand
TATGTTAGAGAATATTTGAGCGAATTGGTAAAGCAGGGACATATTGAAATGACTTCTGAAAAACCATTACTCTTTACAATTACTGACAAAGGTAAAATGGTAAAGACCATTGAAGATGTTGAACAACTATGTGCCGCAGCCAAACTATAACAGCACCTACTTGCAGTTTTTTGCGCGTTAACGATCAAATGCATAACTTGGACTTAACAAAAACGGAGGCTAGCGTGCGGTCCGCTAGCACCAATGTTACCGTGGGCAAGGGAAAAAACACTTTTGTGACTATTCCGAAAAGAAGATACTTGAATTTCTAAATATTCCGAAAGGATAATACAAAGCGTTTCGATTATATGAAAACAGTAAATCTTAAGGAAAAAATTCTCAGACCGGAACTAGTCTTTCTGTTTCTCGCGTGTATTTTTGGGACCACATTTTTAATACTTACCCCGCCCTTTCAAGTTCCGGATGAACCAAATCATTTTTTCAGGGCCTATCATATTTCTGAGGGGAATTTAACGGCGGTAAAATACGATCAACGCATCGGTGACTTTTTACCGACTAATGTCTGGAAAGCAACACGCCCTTTTAATTTTATCATTGGAGGAGGCAAATACACCGATTCCACTTTATTCGCATCTACCTCCCACCTTCCGCTTAAGACTGAGGAGAGAACGTTTGTGGATTTTAATAACACCGCATTATATTCCCCTGTCTGCTATATTCCTCAGGCCATCGGGATTTCTATCTTCAGATTATTTAATGTTTCCGTGCTGGGATTGTTTTATGCAGCGAGAGCATTCGCATTGTTGTTCTGGATAATTCTGGTGTTTTTTTCAATACGGATAATCCCCGTCTATAAGTGGTTATTTTGTTTTTTAGCCTTGCTACCCATGTCTGTTTATGTTAATTCTTCCCTCAGTGCTGACGTGATGACCAACGGCGTTTCATTTTTATTTATAGCCATAATTCTTAATTCAAGGTTTACGAAAAATCTGTCTCGCAAACGACTACTCTTAATTACGGTTCTTCTTTTTATCCTCCCCCTGCTAAAAACTGTTTATGCTGCCCTGGCATTACTTATTTTGATTCTGCCGTTCAGAGAGATCGCATCGGTGCGCAAAAGAGTATTGGTAATACTGCTGCTGATAGCGGTTCCCTCCCTGGCTTTTATGGTTTGGACAGGAACCGTAAAAGATCTGTACCTCACCTACGACGAATACAATCCCACCTATCGTGATGATGCGGCGTTAGCAAAAGGCGTGGATTTTAACAAACAGCTGGCGCAGATGAAAAAACACAAGGTCATTTTTTTCAGGATGATCAGAAGATCGACTTTCAGGTTGTCGAAATACCACATACCGGGATATATAGGTGTATTCGGGTGGCTGGACGTTACCATTCCAAAATGGTTTTCTTATACTTTGTATTGCTGTGTGCTTTTAATCGCGTTATCTGAATTTGATCCAAAATACCAGCTTAACTGGCCCGTGAAAATACTTTTTGCCATCACATTTTTTCTAATCCTGAGTGGTATCTTTTTAACTCAGTATCTTACCTGGACAGGTATGGGACCACAGGTAGTTAAATTTATTCAGGCGCGTTATCTTATCCCGTTTTACCCGCTTTTATTTATGTGTTTGTATGGACTATTTACCCGGATCAAATCTCCCATTCCTTTAATAGCCTCAGGTATTTCTTTGTTTAGTCTGTTGTATTGTACTTTTATTCTATATGAAAGGTACTATTAGATTAAACTTTACATGAGGGTTACGCCATCTGCTTTTAAAAATTCTCAAAATACCGGCCCAATTTCCGGAGTTTCCAAACGCAAAAAGGCCACTCCTAAGAGCAGCCTTTGCGTTTGTCATTTCAAATTTGATTTTAATTGATCACAATTTTTTTCACAGTACTTTCATTTCCTTTGGCGATTGAAATTAAATACACGCCGGGTTTTAAAGAGCTGGTGTCAAATGTTAATCCTGTTTTGTCTTCTGTTACCGGAACTTCCAGATGACGTCCTAACAGATCGGTGAGTTTAATTGTGCAGTTCTCCAATTCGTTTCCGCTCACTACAAATTTATCGTGCGCAGGATTCGGGAACACTTTTACCCCGGAAGCAAGGTCTTGTTTTTTAATGCCTACATAATTAGGCGGAATAGTACTGAAGCTGTACTCAAAGCCTGCACCAAAATCGGTTTGAAATGTTTTGAGAATGGTTCCGGATGCATTTTTGATCCTGACGTAGCCCGCTCCTTGCGATGCGTTGTTCCAATACTGCAGACCATCGTTACCCAAATCCTGAACAACTATTTTAAAA
>CAZMHW010000522.1:0-3123 GCA_964566105.1 uncultured Akkermansia sp. | reverse complement strand
CTTATTCCCCTTTTATCTTTTGATTCAGCTTAACAAAATAGTTATTCTGCCAGGCAACAACCTTGTTAAAATAACCATTTACGTCGTCTTTAAATTCTCTTTTGGGTTTATCTTTTTTATAGGACTCCAATAGGCCATATTGTTCGAGGATGTCTTCAAACTTGCCTTCTTTAAATTTTTCCAATTCCCCGTTCCAGCCTTCAGAGTAAAAACGACTGCTCTGCAGGTTATAATCCGCATAGTGATTATAGGCTCCCGCTGCCAGAACAATGTAAGGGGTGTTGTCAATTATCCGCATCAAATAACTATTGTAGACAAAAATTTGTGAAGGCAGTTTTTTTGAATCTGCCTTTGAAACATTACCCGCGTCATCAATAAGTTCAAATTTCAATGAACCACGAAAAGTTTTAATTCTTACTCCTTTTATGGGCTTATCATCAATATAATCCTGCAGCGTTTTGTAAAAATGGTCGCCGGAGCTTTGTGCGGCGTTTTCGCTGGAACCTAACTGTTTAATGTTTTTAAAATCAGATTCACCAAAGTCTAAGTCAGCTGAAAAGCCCTTCGCGGCTAATTTAGTTTGTTCGTTTAATTGATGAAAGATAAGAGAAATATTACCCTCGTCGTCCATGCTGAACTTTGAATCGAACACACGTTTCTGTCCTTCATACTTTTGTGCAAACTTTCTGTTCGATAACAGTTTGAAGCTTTCGGTTTCGTAAATGCTGATCTCCGGATCAATATTATATCCCGGCGACCTGTTCTCCTTCATCACCGCGAATTTGGAAAGATCCGGTGAAAAAACCGGTCTGTATCTTATGTCCCCTATACTGAAAGCGGAATTGAGCTCTGTGGAGTAAATAAGTTGTTTCTCGCTGAACTTAGCGGTTTTTGTATTCAGAAGTTTAACATAACATTGCTTACTACTGCTGGATTTTTGCCACACATCGTAGATCATAAAAATTTGATCCTCAATTAAGAAAAAATAAGAATCGTTATTCCCTACATAATACCCCTCTTTTTCTTTTTTATCCGGAATATTTGTTTCAGCCTTAAATAAAATTTTGCCGGAAGAAAGATCTTTTTTAACAATTATAAAATTATAAGGCCCCTCTACACTGTAGATTTCCCGGTCTGTTTTAGCTATAACTTGTTGTGAAAATAAGTTAGCGGTTAAGGCTACATAAAGTAAGGTGAGGATAAATTTTGTTTTTTTCATGGTAGGGTATATTAGTTCTGTTTAATGAGTGTGTAAAATACACATTTTTTATATCACTAAACAATCCGCGGTTAAATCGCAGAAACTTCTCTCTTCTTTTACCCACCAAAGGTTATATAAAGACCCCAGGGTTTTTACTTCGTGTCCACTCAAATAAAATCTGAGTTATAACAAGAAAACAGTTTATTCCTTTGATAAAAAAGCTTTAATAGTTTTTAAATAGAGTTGCGGCTGCTCAATCCAAATTCCATGTCCCGCGTTTGGAACAACAGTCAGTTCGTGATTTTTAAAAAGCGCTAAATACTCCGGAATAATTCCCCATACCTGATTATCGCATTGCCCTTTTAGGATGAGGATCGGAATGTTCGAGTCTCTTAATTTAGGTCTTACGTCTTCAACCTTATCAAAACTGTTCACTGTCATTACCCAGGAATAATAGCCCATCCCAGGCGCTGCTCTGAGTGCTTTAGTTGTGTCGCAAACCATAGCCTTGTTCGTTTGATTTGTTAGTGTCCAGTAAAAATCGTTTGCTTCCTTGTCGGATGCCAGTTTGCATCCAAGTGTTTTCGCCCAAAAATTCACGACCATATTTCTTATATTTTGAACTTTTTGAAAGCCATCCTGATTTGAAACTACCGGTTTTATGAAATGCAAACTATCAGGAGCAGAAATGTCTCCTAATCCCATTTTTATGGGGAGTATAGGTCCGGGTCCCGTGAAAATGATTTTTTCAATTTTATCACTATTGTCAGCAGCGAACAGCGTAGCAAGCATTGCTCCCCAGGATTGGCCAATCAGAATTACCTTCTTTGCGCCTATTTTCCTGATGATCTCTTCGAGGTCCTTTTTGTGACGTTGCGCAGTATATTCTTCAATATCGTCCAGCAAGTTTGATTGCCCGCAGCCGACCTGGTCATACAAATAAACATCGTAACCTTCTTCAGAAAATGGCGTTAAAATTTTAATATGTTCGTCATATATTGGTCCGCTGGGACCGCCGTGCAAATAAATTATCGGATAAGGTTTTTTTATTCCTTTTGCTGAAATTAAAGTATAGCCGATCCTTGAGCCTGTTGGTAAGTTCCAGTAGTGTGTGCTTTTTCTTTTTTGTACATGGGGTGCGTTGTAACTACGCGGATAAAAAACTTTAACCGAAAGAATCCCCAAAGATAAAACTAAAACGTACCGCAGTAGTTTTAGAGTTTTTTTTATCAGCGGTTTTTTCATGGGTATCTGTACACTTTATGGTACTAAGGTTCGGCAGTTAGTTATAAGAAGTTGGAGACGTCGAAGCACAAAACCGTCTTTCACCACAAAACCTTATCCAGGAACGAAGTTCCATTTAACCCCTGAACCACCGGGCTCTTGTAGCTGCTATTGGCGGTAGTTTCTTGTTCTCCTGTTATTGGTTGTCCTCTTTGATTAACATGTAATTCGCAACCCATTGAAATGCTACAAATCCAAAAATGAACATAACGGTCATTCCATTGAACATTTCACCGGTCGTAAAAGTCGATGCGATTGCGATTAACCCCACAACGGCTAAAGTTATAGTGTAAATTAAAAGTCCGTATTTGTTTTTAGAAGGAGAGAACATCGTTCCACATGGCAACATCATTGCAAAACCGAACACAGCAATCGTTAGAATTTTCTCATCTGATAATGCAAAGTAGAGCAATAATCCAACTACACATACACCCAAACTAACAGCAACAAAGTTTGAGCTCATTTTTTTATTTTTATCCAGGAGCAACTGCCCATAAGTACTAAACCTTAGAAACAAATTACTTATTGGGGTTATTATCCAGGTTGAAAATGCAATTAAAGCGAGAGCGACTATTAAAGGAATTAAATAGGGTTGAAGAGCCTTATTATTAAGGGCAATCGTTTTTAAAGCCCTGAAG
>CAZMHW010000521.1:0-3130 GCA_964566105.1 uncultured Akkermansia sp. | reverse complement strand
AATTTAATCTGGTTTGGCCAAAAAAAAGAAAGATTTAATAGGCAAAATCCCAATAAAATAGCTAATTTTGTGCAGCTAATTCAAGTCTTATGCATATTAAAGAAAGAGGAATTATTCTTATTCCCATTGATTTTACCAAACAGTCTTTAGCTGCCATTAAACAATCCTATAATTTAGCGAAATATACCCACTCCAAACTGGTTTTACTGCATGTTTACGAAAATACCGGCGATGAGAGTTACGACGCCCTGACCAAACTCACCAAACAAACTGAGCAGGAAAGTAGTGTTCCTACCGATTTTATGAATGTGAAAGGTGATATTTACGCCGAAACCTACCGGGTAGCGGAAGAAATAAAAGCCACACTTATCATTGCGGGACTCGAAAGTCACATGAAATTCCGTAACATAGTGGGTTCCAGTGCCAGCAAGTTAATCCGTAAAGCCACTTGTCCGGTAATTACCATCAGAGGTAACGACCACCGTGACGGTTGTGAAAATATATTACTTCCACTTGACCTTTCGCCTGAAAGCCGCGAAAAAACCGATGCTGCCATACAATTTGCCCAATATTTTGGCGCCAGCATTCGTATTGTAGGGGTTTTTGACGCCAAAGACCCTGATTACGAAAACAAACTCCTGGCCTATACTTTTCAGGTAAAACAATTCATTAAAAGTAAAGGCATTTCCTGTACCAATAAATCCATTCCAACTACCGATATCGCCCAAACGGTGGTGGATTACGCCAATAAGATCGAAGCTGACCTGATCATGATCATGAATAAACCTGATCTGGGAGTGGTTGACTTTTTCAAAGGTACAGACGCGCAGCGCATTGTGGACATCAGTAACATTCCCGTTATGACCATTCAGCCTATGAAAAGGGAGAGTATGATGAGTTTTGGTACCGGTTTTTAAAACGAAGCCGTTTTATCCTGTAATTTTCTGATATTGTGTAGTTCCTGCCGGATCAACCGTCATGAGAATTTCCATGACCTTTGTTTTCTCTTCGGGTGTAGCCCCTTTAAACACACTGATGATTTCGTTGCGTTTAGCGTTAAAGAAAAGCTGCATGTTAAACGAAGCCGGACGGGCTTTGTAGACAGGAATCAACAACTCAAGTGATTTGAGAATAGCCGCTCTCGCTTCTTCCTGGTTCTCGTACATGTGATCCATGCCATTTCTGCAATAATCATACATACAGTCTCTGATCCCTTTAAATACAGGTTGTATGGTATTTTCCACCAGCCAATACCGGTTCTTTTGATTGGTAATAGCTCCCGTATTTTTCCAACCCGTTTCAGAGGCACTTTGTGCGTTCTGAACTACTAATTGGGCCTTTTGCCAATACGGTGTTCCCCCACCCGGTGAAAAAGAATCATAGTCTGCCGCCAGGATCACGTATGCGTAATACTGTAGTACAGAGGTGAGGTTATTTTGAAAAGTGTTGATATTAAAATCGAGGGTGGTAAATTGCTGGTAGGTAAACTGAAAGTTTTCATCCTCCACGTTTAAAACCGGGGTGTAATAACTGCTTTTGTAAACGGGGCGACGGCTCTGTACTTGAATAGTTCCGGAGTACTGATCTACTCCGTTAGATTCTTTTACGATAATTAAGATAGAACACTCTATTTTTTCAGCCTGAGTAAATACCTCATTTGTCCATTTGGTATTATTCATGAACTGAAAAATAGAATTTTTCATCTGTTCAAAAATCTGTTTATTGGTGGATCCCTGAAGTTGCGTATAATTGATGTCGATCTGACAATTTAACTCCTGCGCAAAGGAAGCCCCCCTTGTGATCAAAAACAGAACGAACAGAATCTGAATGCCTCTCATTTAATAAAATCAATAATGTAGTTTACAATATCCGCAGCTACTTCCTGCTTTGTTTTTAACTCAAATTTAGTTATTTTATTGTGTCTGTCAATAATAGTTATCTTATTGGTATCCACTCCAAACCCACTGCCCGCCTCTACCGCCGAATTAGCTACAATCAGATCCAGATTTTTCTTTTGCAGTTTTTGTGTCGCATATTCTTCCACGTTTTGCGTCTCAAGTGCAAAACCAACGAGGCATTGGCTTGTTTTTAATTTTCCGAGTTCACCTAGAATATCTTTTGTTTTCACCAGGTTCAGACTCAGGTCCTCCTCCTTTTTCTTTATTTTTTGATCGCTGACTTTGGCTGGTTTATAATCAGCAACAGCCGCACTGCAAATCACAATGTCTTTTTCCTTAAAATGCGACAAAGTTGCATCGTACATTTGGTCGCTGCTTTCCACGTATATCACCTGAATAATACCTGAATTTATTTTCAGATGGGATGGACCCATTACCAACGTTACCCGGGCACCTTTTTTACTCAATTCTTCGGCAAGCGCAAGTCCCATTTTACCACTGCTCCGGTTGCCAATAAAACGAACCGGGTCAATAGATTCGTAAGTGGGACCGGCATTTACAAGCGCCGATTTACCACTTAGCGGTAAGTTTTTAGAGAGAAACTCTTTCAGAAAAAGTACAATGTTTTCCGGCTCAGCCATTCTTCCCTCCCCGCTGAGACCACTGGCCAGTTCTCCCGTTTCCGCAGGAATGACCAGATTACCAAAAGACGTGAGGGTTTCCAGGTTTTTTTTAACGGTGGGATGCTGATACATGTCCAGGTCCATGGCCGGGGCTACTATGGTTTTGCTCCTTGCTGAAAGGTATGTTGCCAATAAAAGCGAATCACATATCCCCGAAGCCATTTTTGCCAGGCTATTGGCGGTTAAAGGCGCTATCAGCATCAGGTCTGCCCACTCGGCCAGATGTACATGGTTATTCCAGTTAAAATCAGAATCAAAAAAATCGGTCAGTACCTCATTTTTGCTCAACACCGAAAGGGTTTGAGGTGTAATAAACTGTGTGGCAGCAGGGGTTAAAATAACCTTTACTTCGGCCCCTTCTTTTACCAAAAGTCTTACGAGGTGGGCGCATTTGTAGGCCGCAATCCCTCCGGTAATTCCTAAAATTATTTTCTTTTGGTACAGCATATCCTATTTAACAAAAAAGCAGTAAAACTTTCGCTTACTGCTTCTCATCACTTTATTTTTAAAAAAGAGAATGTCTTTCTGCTTGTGTATTATTTAGCGTCT
>CAZMHW010000520.1:0-3132 GCA_964566105.1 uncultured Akkermansia sp. | reverse complement strand
ATCATGCGTTTTATTCCTTCTTCTATCCCAATAAGTTTTTTATTGAGTATCTCCCGCATCTTTGTATTATCGGGTTGTCTGCGGGTCATATCGCCTTCTTTCAGGGGAGGAAGATAGATTATGTTTGAAGACGAATTGGTCAGTCTAATAGTTAATTCTGCCAGCTCTTTCACTGTCATCAGCTCGTCGTTGCCAATATTAATGACATCATTAACCAGCAATTTGTTTTCGTAAATTTTATTACACACCTCCACGGTATCATCCACGTATGTAAACGTCCGTGTTTGCGAGCCGTCGCCATAAATAGAGATATCTTTGTTCTTTAATGCGGCAGCCAAAAATTTTGCTACAACAAAATCGGTACTTTGATTAGGTCCATAGGTATTAAAAAAACGAAAGATAGTATATGGCAAACCGAAAGCCTGCCAATAGCTCCTGAAAAAAGCTTCACCTACATTTTTTACAACAGCGTACGGCACCCTTGAATTAAGTGGCGTGCGGTGTTCGTTCTGTGGCAATTCCACCGGCTCTCCGTATACTTCGGAACTGGAAGAAAAATACACATGTTTTACAGATGAATTTTTTGAAAGATTTAATATGTTTTTAATTCCCTCGATGTCATTCAACACATCAATAGGGTTCTCCTGTGTTCTCACAACTCCCACTACAGCTGCAAAATGAAAAACGTAGTCAAAATTGTAAGAAAGCATAACGGCCGAAATATCGTTAAAGTTATTTACGTCAGCTTTAATCAGTTTCCAGTTAATGAGTTCTTTGGAGGGAAGTTTGGATAAGAAACCGGTGGAGAGATTATCTACGATCACCACAAAGTTAAGTGGATTACTGATGAGTTTTTCAACCAACGCACTCCCTACATTTCCGGCACCGCCTGTAACAAGAATCTTATTTTTTGTTTTCATGGTATATGTTGAGCACTGTATTCGCCCATTTCTGTGGGCTTATGGTTTGTGCAAGTCTGTGGCTTTCTTCCGCCATTAAAATTAGCTCTTTACTGCTTAACTTGGTGAATTTTTTTAGTTCTTTTTTTAATGCCAAAACATTAGTGGCGGGAAAGGTATGTCCATTATCATTGTTTACAATAAACGCTTCTTTTGCGCCAACGGCTTCGCTTATTAAAAGAGGAAATCCCGCGGCGGCATATTCCTGAACCACCACTCCCCAGGGCTCAAATCTGCTTGGTAAAACAAAAACTCCACTTTTCTCAAGTATTGGTTCAAGATCTTTAGGCTGCACAAATCCAAAATGTTTGATCTTTGGGTGTTCAATAGGTTCAAGGTCTCCCTTGCCCAAACACCACAACTCCCAATCGTTGGGTTCTTCGTTCTGTAATTCTATAAAAGCGGTCCAGAGATCTTTAATTCCCTTAAATTCATAATAGCGCCCCACAAACAAGAACCTTTTAGGGAAATGCGTTGCTTTTGACTCTTTCTGAGACTCATATAGCTTATTGAATTTCGACAAATCACAACAATAAAAGCCCTTATGGATCTTGTCACTCTTAAATCCCATTTTTTCAAGATAAGTAGTCTGAGGTTTTCCCGGTACCCAGGCGTGTGAAAATGTATTCAAAAGAAAAAATCGGCTTAATACCAATGCTAGATACTGTTTCAGCGAACCTCTCCAATGCGTGTCACAGGTAAGAACTGTAGGAATTTTTCTAAAATATCTTTTCGTAAGTTTGAGATAATCCTTATCAATCCAGCCACTGCAAATAATGATGTCCGGATTTATTTCTGTAACAAGACTTTTTAACTGAGCTAAGTTATATTTGTCCTTGTCATAAATTTTAATTTTTTCCGAATATGAGAATTCAAATGGCGCCTCTTTATTCACGGGCCATCGTATAATACTTACCTCCGCAGACTGTGACAGTTCTTCACAACACTTTAAAAAATAATCCGCTAGTTCCGTGTATAAAAATAAAACCCTCATTAAATAATATTTACTTCTCTCTCCAGATGGACTCCAAATTTGTTTAATACCTGGTCAATGACGTAAGTAGACAGGTTAAAAACGTCTTCCCCGCTCGCGTTATTTTTATTAATAAGAACAAGGGCTTGTTTTAAGTGAACCGCAGCTCCACGCTGTTCATGTCCCTTAAGACCACATTGTTCAATTAGCCAACCGGCGGCCAGTTTATAATTACCGTTCTCAAGAGGATAGGCCACAAGTGCCTCATACCTGGCTTTTAGTTCAGTATACTTGGCCTGGGAAACTTCCGGGTTTTTAAAAAAACTCCCGGCGTTACCTGTTACCTTTGGATCTGGCAACTTACTCTGACGGATATGAATTACCGCATTGGAAACATCCCTGATTGAAGGGGTGCTTATGTTCATGGCGTTCAACTCTGTATTAATGGCCCCATAGCTGGTATTCAATACAGCATTTTTTTTCAGTCGAAAAGTAACCGATCCTATCAGGTACTGATTTTTGTACCTGCGTTTAAATACGCTTTCTCTATACCCGAATTCACATTCACTTTTGTTAAACACCTTGAGTTCTCCGTTAGAAACAGAATAAGCCTCTAATTGCTCGAAGACTTCCTTAATTTCAACGCCATATGCTCCGATATTCTGCATGGGGCTCGCTCCTACACAACCAGGTATGAGTGATAAATTTTCCAGGCCGGCGTAATTTCTTTCAATACACCAAAGCACAAATTCATGCCACACCTCACCTGCGGAAGCTTTTATCAAAACATCCGTTTCATTCTCAGAAACAACCACAATACCCTTCAGGTTATTTTTGATAACAATGCCCTTAAAATTCCTGGTAAACAAAAGATTACTACCTCCGCCAATAATCAGTTTGTCATTGGTTGTGTATGTTTCCTTAACGATTAGTTCCTTAAAGTCTTCTACTGAATTTATTTCAACGAAATAGTCACAATAAACCTCTATGCCAAACGTATTAAAGGTTTTAAGGTTTACATTCTCTTTGATCTGCACCATGTAAAGCAAAAATAAATAATAAATTAGGTGTAATATTTCTATCTTTAACCCAATATCAACAAAGTATTTGTTTACAACAAAAAAAATAGCAATCGTAAGTGTAATAAATGACCTGGTAACAGACAACCGCGTTAGAAAGACATGCCTGGCCCTTATTGAG
>CAZMHW010000519.1:0-3142 GCA_964566105.1 uncultured Akkermansia sp. | reverse complement strand
GTACCTCCCACAGCTACTTCGCCTGTCACCTCTACATTTTTGTTACTATTTATCCAATCCAAATCTAACCTGTAAATAGTGGTTTCATCAGGGATTTTGCGTTTTTCTTTTGTATTTGGATCTTCTATACTTTTCCAGGTGTTCGTGCGGTATTGCTGATAACTAAATCCATCCTTTTTAAAATGATAACTCATTTGTCCGTTAAACCCACTAAACAAAATATCCCCTCTGCCGTTGTTATTTTGATCACGAACCTGTCCTTTGTTTTCAGTAAAAGAAGGTTGCTGGTTTATTTCTAATTTTTTTTCTCCGCCAAATAACGCAAGCTGAAGGAGGAAAAATAATACGACATAAGCTTTAGTTTTCATACGACTGAAATTAAATGGATCAATGAATAAAAAGAGGCGGGTAACTGAGAGGCGTTGCGTAAATCCGACGAAAAGAGTGTCAATTAACGCATCTCAAATCTAAGATATTTATTTAATAATTCTAATTTATTTTTTGACAGAGATAGACACGAATTTAACTGTTTAACTATCCATTTACTCATATTCCGGATACTCCAACAGCTTTGCTCTTTTGTTCGCATAGCCATAAAAGCTTTCCGAATAAATTGGTTGCGAACATTCTTTTCTTAACTGTAATTGTGCCAGCTTACAGGAGGGCTCCTCGTAAGAACCCAGTGTATGATTTTTATGGAACTTCGCTATTAGGTGTTACGTGGCCAAATCGTCAACGGGTCACAGACTCACTAGAATATTTTTGCACCCACACTGGTAAAGGAACCCTGCAAACCAGTCACACCCTTTATTCCCTTTTCGTCGCAGGATCCGTTTTATAAAGACTCATAATACCACAATATCTCTGCAATTTAGATTAAGCATACAGGCTTCGCGGACCGTTAAAACACCATCGCTTTTAGAATTTTGTGATTCGCTGGTGCATTCGTTAGGAGTAAAATTATTCCTCTTCTGTTTTTTAAACTGAGCTTCCAGCGGGTTATTTAGTGCCGCCCAGTCCTTCTCATATTTGCCATAAGAGATAGAAGACCTAATTTTAAGTAACGTTTTTCAGAAATTTGCTTCTTGTATCTCAGACTGACGTTTAACGGCGAAAAATCAGAAAAAGAAAGATAAAACTCTTTGGCATGGATTGGAATGCTATCCTGCGCCTTGGTGTCATGTGTTATAAATATCAGATTTAATAGAATAAATGCCAGTGTTGTGTTCTTCATATTGGGTTAAGTCAGGAACTTAAATTAATTAAACGTTCTTAATAACACAAAGGCCGCCCAATAAACAGGTTGCGGGTATTTTTTCCTCACCTGCGTTTGAGCTAATTTAAAGGAGCTTTCCACATCGCCACTCAGAGCATAATTTTTATAGAACTCCGTCATTAAATACTGCGTGGCAAAATCATCTACCGGCCACAGACTCATCAGAATATTTTTTGCGCCTGCTATGGTAAAAGAACGTTGCAAACCCGCCACGCCTTCGGTTCCCATTTCGTCCCCGAGTCCGGTTTGACAGGCAGACAACACCACCAAATCGGTGTTACTTAAATTGAGTAAACCTGCCTCTCCCGCGGTTAAAATACCATCGTTCTCAGAATTACGATTGGTGCTGTCCTGAGTAGCAGGACCCGCACCCGCCAGAATGATTCCCGATCGCAATAAGGAATTGTTTTTAATGGTGTTCTTATCAAATCCTAAAAACAATTTATCGTCACTTTCAATGTCTTTGAGATAATACCCATGTGTGGCAATGTGCAACACTTTTGGTGAATTCACCTTTCTTAAATTTTCTTCGCTGGCAAATTCGCCTGTAAATACCGTACTCTTCCATTTCCGCGCGGTCAGTTCTTTGGCTATTTCCTCCACCTCCGTTTTTGTGCCCGGTAATTTGGCCAGGTTCACCAAACCAAAACGTTTGGCTACCAATTCATGCGCTTTTAAATTTTCTTTATCCTTCTTCAACTTAAAATCATAATCGTAGTCCGGGTAACCAAATAAACTGGCCGTTTGATCCGCGTTGGGAGTCTGTCCCTGTTTGCGGACAATAGACCCAAGGTTAGAGGTTTGATAAATTTCATATTCCTCACCAAGGTATTTTTTGCTGAGCGGGTTATACAAACTTTGCCAGCTTAATTTGTGAAACACACCATCTGAAGAAACGTAAAGCTTGGTTATGCCCGGCAAAGCCGGCTCAAATTTTTTGAAATACAGGTCATAACTCGTACTATCCTTTTTTTGCTCATCGATGCAGGTAAAATAAGACTCAAATCCCTGAGCTTCCATTCGGGCGCCCTCTTTAAACACCACGAATACCGGAGCTTGCTTGTCTTTCCTTATTACCAGCGCCCCGTACTTCACAACAACGGTAGTATCATTTAGAGTTTTTCTCACCTTAAAGATTTCAATTGCGGCTTCGTTACCGTTTAATTTTTGTTGAAGCTGTTCAAAGCCGAGCTCTTTATTTTCACTAAAGCCTCCCAGATGTTGTTTCAAATAGCTTTCCAGTTCTGAGATTCGTTTGATGAGTTCGTTATTATCTTCCGCAGTTTCTGTCGCTTTAAAATTATTGATCAACTGGTTTTTTAAATTCAACCATTCGTCATACGCGTGCTTTAAATTGTTGTCGTTGCTCGCCATTACCTCTCTGCGCACACGTGCGGATTTGTTTGCCAATAGCGACTTTAACAGCAATTGGTATTTTAAACAGAGTTTGAGTTCCTGAGAAAGATCCTTATTCTGAAAATTGAGCCGGTAATTAATCAGGTAACTGTTATAGCTTTCAAAAGCCATGTTGATCATGGATAAATAATGCCCCTGATTTTCTTCACTCATGGCATCAAAATAATCGTTTATCTGGCCGGAATAAAAGTCCAGCGCTGCTCTGTAAAAAGGACCTGCCTCCTCGTATTTTTGACGCAGGCTGCAAATCTCCGCCAGTATTAACTCAGCGTTGGCATACAGTTCGTGTTTCTTTCCAAAGTTTTTTTCTACCAACTGCAACGCTTCTTTGATATTTCTTTCTGCCTTATCCAATTGATTTGTTTGCCTGTACAACCCGTAAGTAGAAATTAAGTAGGCTGAATAACGGTAATGGTCCTTACCAACAGTTTTTTCTATCACCTCCAGTGC
>CAZMHW010000518.1:0-3144 GCA_964566105.1 uncultured Akkermansia sp. | reverse complement strand
ATTTAATAGTAAGACTCGACGCTTTAGGGAATTACGACAATTTTATTAATCCGGCGAATAGTGCGTTTCAGGAGGTCTGGGATATGGGATTTCATTGCACTTCGGCCCAGGTTTTTGTTTTGGGTGGAACTGTAAGTTCTAACAATTCGGCGGTCACGATGAACACCCTTACTGCGGCGCTTTCTTTGACGGGATTTCAACCCTCCAATAGTTCAGTGGCACAAGACGTTGCCTCTCATGCGATAGACGATGTTGGTAACATATTTGTTCTTTACGGTAGCAGTGTTAGCTCACTCAATAACCACATCACACTTGTAAACTCCACCTTTAATGGAAGTATCTGGACGCAGGCCACTGGTTTCACCCCCTTTTCTGAACAGGGAAACAAAACTCAGTACCAGGGTGCCGGCACCTTGAGTTCAAATGGTTTTAACGCTCTCGCGGTGAATGCAAATTATTTATTTTATTACGATGGTTCAAATTTAGCCGCTTACAATAAAACAACAGGAGCTGTGGTTACGTCCACAACTGTCCCTTCCTTAACGATTAAACAACAAGGCGGTATTGCAGTTGATGATTGTAACAACCTCTATCTTGGTGGAAATGGAAGTATCCTGACCTACAGTTACAATGGCAGTGCATTCACACAGCTTTCAAGCATTTCAGTGGGTGCTTCATCTACCAATCAATATGTTTACGACATTAAACTAGACAAGCAGACAAAAATACTTTACGCCTGTGGTAGTGGCTTTGTTGGAACCTATTCTCCTGTGAATACACTTGCCTGTACTACAGCCTCCAGTGCTTGCCTATTCAGTCAAGGTGGTATTTCTGTTACCACAACTTCAATCACCTGCGCCAATCTTGGTTCCGCAACCTGCACGGCAGTTGGAGGTACAGGACCTTTCACTTATACCTGGCTACCGTCTCAGCAAACCAGCTCGGTAGCCACGGGATTAAGCCCGGGAACCCATGCCATTGTTGTTCACGATGCCGGAACTAACATTACTTACACCGCGAGTGCCTACCTTTCACCTTTAGTTGCGCTTACAGGAACAGTATCTAATCCACTTTTCCTTAATTGTTACGGGGCTACCAGTGGTACTGCATCTATTAACAATCTTTCGGGTGGTTCAGGTAACCAAAGTTATTTGTGGACTAACGGTACTACCTCCCAAACAACTGCCATAGCAACGGGACTAGGGCTTGGAAATTATACGGTTACTGTGGTGGATGCACTCACCTCCTGCATGGTGAGTCAGACTTTTGCTGTAACACAACCTCCTGCACTCACTTTAACATTGAGTTCTAATACCCCAAGCGCCTGCGCCAACACGAGTATTACCCTGACCCCTCTTATAGCAGGTGGAACCCCCAACTACACTTATAGTTGGACTGCCGGACCAACAACGGGTATTTACCAGACAACTCAACAGATACCTGGAATTTATGTGTACACCTTAACCGCTTTTGATTCCAAAAATTGTCCAATTACGAGAACTATCTCACTCAATTTTATCAACACTCCAACTCTTTCCTCTTCCAATGTTTCCATTTGTCCTCTGGCCGCAGGCACACTGACGGTGTCCGGTGCATCGAGTTATTTGTGGAATAATTCTTTCACAGGAACCACGTTCGCTGATTCTCCAACCGTTACTTCTATTTACACAGTGGTTGGAACAGGCTCTGTATGTTCATCAACGATCACGGTATCTATTATTGTAAAACCCGTTCCAAATCCCACACTTACTAATAATAGTCCTGTGTGCGGGGGGCAATCCCTTCAACTCAATGCCTATGGCGGATTCTCTTATGTGTGGACGGGTCCCCAGGGATACAATTCCAACGCACAACTTTCAAACATTAATCCCGCGACTCCTCTTAACAGTGGTGTCTACACATGTACCATTACCGCATCGAATGGTTGCACAGCATCAGCCACACAATCAGTTCTTGTAAGACCGGCTCCGGTTATTTCTGCTCTTGGCAGTACTGTTTGTATTACACAAACTGTTTCACTGAGCGGCACAAGCAATACAGGAGGATGTACTTTTCTCTGGTCAGGTCCTAACTCCTTCACCTCAAACCTGCAAAACCCGGTTATTACCAATCCACAGGTGAGTAATTCCGGAACTTATCAATTAACAGTTACAGATCAATATACCTGTTCCAGCGTCGCTGTCGCGAATGTCACGGTAACAGCAATGCCAGAAGCATCGTTTACCAGCAACAGTCCACAGTGAAATGGTCAGAATCTGTCTTTTAACGCTTCCACGAGCACTGGTGGTATTTTATACAACTGGTCCGGACCTAATAATTTTACAAGTAATCTGCAAAATCCGTCAATAAATAATGTCACTCTTCCGGCAACAGGAATTTACACTTTAAATGTTATTGCCGGGCCTTGTCAAAGTTCAATCAGTCATTCTGTATTAGTCAATAGCTTACCTGGCCTAACCGTTGTGGGAAGTCCAGCCATCTGTGAGACGAGAACATTAAACCTAAGTGCTTTTTCGTCAGGAAACATCAATTCTTATCAGTGGCATGGACCAGGCAGCTACACAGCCTCTTCACAAAACATTAGTATAGGGCCGGCACTTCTCGGACACTCGGGAACTTACACGATTGCGGTTATAGATAACAACCTGTGCTTAAACTCCGAAACTGTTGCCGTGAACATCCTCCCAAATCCTGTACTAGCTACAAACAACCTGACCGTCTGCCTGCTTCAACCCGCACTCTTAAGTGCAAGTGGCGCTGACACTTATTTCTGGACGGGTCCGGGAGCCTTCCAGGCTAATACGGGAACGGTAACCCTACTTAGCGCAACTTACACAAACCAGGTCGTATACACTGTAATTGGGACCTCGGCCAATAGTTGCACAAGTTCTGCCACCATGAGTTTGAATACACTTCCTTTCCCAAAAACCTCTTTAAGTGTAAGTCCCGGATTAAAACTGTGTTTAAATGATGAGATTCATTTCACCGGTTATGGTGGAAGCACCTACCAATGGCGCTGCCCGAACTCGTTTTATTATGAAAAACAAAGTATAGATCTAAAACTTACGAACCGGAGTTATGCCGGAACTTATACACTCACGGCTATTGACACCAACGGATGCAGCTTTTCGATTGATACCAATC
>CAZMHW010000517.1:0-3147 GCA_964566105.1 uncultured Akkermansia sp. | reverse complement strand
GATGTTCTTACCGGACTTTTTTACATCAACTGGATGCCTGTTCCTCTGATCTTTGCATTTTATTTGTTCAGGAAGAACAAAATGCAATTTCTCCGGTTTGCTCTCGCTTTTCTTTTTGTTAATCTTCTGGGTTTCATTGTTTATTATGCTTTCCCCGCCGCGCCACCCTGGTATATTCAGCAGTATGGATTTGATGTGCACTTTAATACACCTGGAAATACAGCAGGCTTAGCCAGGTTTGATGATTTTTTTGGAATTAAATTGTTCCATAACCTTTACGCTAAAAGCTCCAATGTATTTGCCGCCATGCCCTCGTTGCATTCTGCTTACCCCATCATTGTTTTATATTTTGGATTAAAAAACAGGCTGGGACTTATAAATATTTTCTTTGCCATATTTATGATGGGAACATGGTTTTCCGCTGTTTATTCAGGACACCATTATATCTTGGACGTACTCGCCGGCATCACTTGTGCTCTAACAGGACTCTTATTATTTGAAAAAATTTTATTGAAACAAAACTCTTTTATTTCTTTCTTAAATAAGTATGAAAAAACAATTTCCTGAACATCTTTTATTGAATTTTATTCAGCCAAAATGCATCATGTATACGTGAAATAATAGCCCCTTAAATTTATAAACTTACGATCCTAAGTACTTCCTTTTTAACGTGTTATAAATTTTCACCTCAAAATTAAATTAGACACTTCTTTAAAGGAACAAGCTCTTAAACTTAACACCGCTTTTATATGCGTAAGGTAAGTCCCAATAAGCAAGTAAATATGTGTCATTATTGACGGATAATTGACAATTAAACCAAAAAACGAGCATAGATTACAGGAAATTAATCCGGTCCTTAAAAATTGAGTTTTGCTACTGCTTCAATTCCATGAAAGACTTAAGTTTTCTAATTCTGTTAAAATCTTCGAAAAAGTTCGATAATTTCAACGTGCAGGGTACAGAACCGGACTTTTCATCAAAATTTTGAGAAGTCCGGTTTTTAATTTCTACTACTCCCCCTTTATAATCTCGGATATTACCTGATTCTTACAAAACAATTCGCTAAAGCTATAAACTATCTTACACCTGGAGAACAAAAGGATGATGATGAATTGCTTTTCAAGGGAAATCATGTGCATGCCTATTTGTTAAATGGTGATCTTGAACAAGCCAAAATCCTCTACGTAAAATATAAAGTGTAGAATGTCGACGACTAAACCAGTTGGGTTGACATGGTTAAAAAGGATTTTGGAACTTTTAAATGACAAGATTTACCGACAACTAATTCAGAACTACTCCTAATATAAATTTGCTAAGATAGCCGCTAAAAATTAGAAGGTAGTTTTATTCCAATTAGAAGATGATGAGAAGGTAAAAGATAAATATTTAGTAACTGATTGATAATTACTACGCAATGTAAACCCTTTTTAAACGGTCTACTTTTGACGCAAATTATCACACATGAAAAAAATCAAACAAGCATGCATTATTTTTATATTGCTGTTTTCTCAATTTAGCAAAATTGAAGCGCAGATCACCAGTTCTTCCATTAACGGAAAAGTTACCGATATAAAGGGTGAAGCTCTGCCAGGAGTAGTAATCGTGGCTACACATTTGCCAACTGGGTCAAAATACAATACGATGGCCGACCTAAATGGAAAATACTTTATCCCGAACATGAATCCTGGCGGACCTTACAGCATTAAAGCCAATGCCGTAAGGAAAATATAATTCATTACATGTGTTATAAATCCCAGATGGAACCTGGCTATTGAGCATGGTGGGTGGAGTGTCGTAAACGAGATCTCCTTCAGTTGAGGGGTTTGAAACACCATAACAACCTGGCGATCCGCCAACCGTGGAAATATTAGAATTGACAATTGTTTCAAAAGTATGAAAGAGTCCAAGAAAGTGGCCCACTTCATGGGCAAGAATATTACCCTTATCCAAATAAGAAAACATATTACCCGTAAAATTATTATAAGTGTTATTACCAATACAATCATTACGCATGACTATCCCGTCTATGGGGAGAGACATCCAGGGAAAAGTACCAATCCCAATGACACTGGGTTGCGCATTGATGTTTGTATTACTCGAAGTGGAAATGTTGGGAACGCACCAGATGTTAAGATACATATTAGAAGGAAAGGCAGAACTGGTTAACGCGGACAAAGAAGCCAGACTGGCGTTGCTCGATATATCAATGTTTGTAGTGATGGAGTTTGTGACATTATAATAGATGACGCCCAAATTGGAATTAGGCCATGCTACTTGTGATCCATTTATCCATTGCTTTTTTGCAAAACAAAATTGTATAGCTGTGTTTACTGCTCTGGAACCTGTAGTAACATTATTAAGACTACTCAAACTATTCGAGAAAGCTGCATTAAGAGATGCTAACTGCATTTGAATTTGAGAATAAGTAGGTGATATTGTGGAATTATTGGCATCCTGTATTACATGGAATACAACGGGGATGGTGTAAGGGCCCGAAGTCGAACTCCTACCTACCTGCTCGTTTTTTTTCACACGATCTGCTAATAATAGATTTATCTTAAAAAGACTTTTTTCGAGGTTTGAATCTAAACTAAGATTGTTTTTTAATAAAAGATTTGAACCGCAGGTGTAGTTATAAGGAGTTAAGGCCTCTTTCATTAGCGAGTCAGTATTCTGAGAAAATGAAAAAAATCTTACCAGAAAGAAAGTTAACGTAAAAAAATAATTAATTTTTATTTTGCGATCCAATAGAGCCATACCGTGATTCCCCAATTTTTAGGTTCAATACTTTAACGTTTAAATTCTATTAACAGTTGGTTGTTTTCGTCAAAATATTGAAAATTTCCTTCAAAGTATTCTAAAATTAGACGTTAAATTCATATGCTTATAAGAATATGTTTAAAAAAACACCTTGCGAAATTAATTTCGCAAGGTGTTAAAAGACAAGCCGACTATAATATTTTTTCTACTTTAAAAGTAAACCTTACCTTGACTATTCTGACTTAACCACCCTAAACCTTGAAACATTTCCACCCGACGAACACTGAACAATATACAAGCCTGATTTTAAATTACCAGTGTTAATGTTATTCACACCCTTCTGTATTTTTGTTGTTGTAACAATACGTCCAGATAAATCAATAATCA
>CAZMHW010000516.1:0-3167 GCA_964566105.1 uncultured Akkermansia sp. | reverse complement strand
TTGCATAAGTGCGCTTGAGTCAGGGTCTCATAGAATTTAGAAAAAAATCTACGAAGCCTTTAAACTCAGCGCCTTATGTTACTGTGTCTTATCTGAAAAGTTACCGTTTAGGCTCTTGTTGCCAAAAAGTTTTCCAAATTAACCAAACTCATTGTAAATCCTTCTTTGAAGCCCATTTCAATCATTTTCTCCATGCGTTCAAGCGACTCGTTGTAAATAACAATGCTCACAGTTGTTTTTCCATTCTGTTCGCTAAAGGTGTAATCCCATTCTGAACCGAATGGATCTGGATTTTCATCTTTGTCGGCAAACACGTTAAACATTTTGAAATGAGTCTTTGGACTGATGGAAAGGTATTTCTGAATTACCCAACGTTCGTGTCCCTCCGGACTGACCATGGCATAAAACCGGCGCCCTCCCACTTTAAAATCCATGGCTTTTGTTTTGGCCGTAAAGGGTTTAGGCGCTACCCATTGGTCGAGAAATTCAGCCCGGGTAAAAGCGTCCCATACCAGTGACAGCTCTGCGTTAAATTCCCTTTTTATAGTAACTGTTTTTGTCGCTTTGTCGACGTTAAAGTCGAATATTAAATCATTCTTCATTTTTTATTTTTTTTCATGGTTAATAAAATATCGTCCAATTGATGGAATGTGTTTTCCCACATCTTACGGAATTGCTCCAGCCATTTATCAAATTCCTTCATTTTTTTTACCTGAAGTGAGTAATAAATTTCCCGCCCCTGCTGTTCTTGTTTTATGAGCTCACACTCGGTTAAAATCTTAAGGTGGTTAGACACCCCTTGCCGCGAAATGTCAAAATGTTCTGCCAGGGCGTTTGGAGTCATGGCCTGCGCTACGAGCAGACTCAATATGGCCCTGCGTGTGGGATCGGCTATGGCCTGATAAATATCTCTTCTCATGTTGTTTTTTTTAAGTAGAAAGCGTTGTGCTGTTTTTTGTTCTGAGTACAATACGCAAGCATTCGTTTGCAAATATATATGCAAGTAATCATTTGCGCAAATTTATTTTCGTTTTTTTTTGGGGGACTATTTTGAAACAGGAGGGATTCTTTCCCGTTCTCTTTTGAGCGCCAGCGGAAATGAGGTCGAAGTGGGGGAAGTTATGGGTTATAGTACTTTATTTTGTTTGTCATCTCTGTGATGTTTCTGATGATCTCGTCAAAGGAGTCTGCGGTGTTTTTCAATCTTCTAAAGATTTCAGGGTTACCGGGGTCTTTCGTGTCCTCAAAATTAAACAAATGATAGAGTCCCTGAATCTGTGCGATGGGAACCCTTACCTGATGCGATTGCATAAAGGCAATGTCGTAAAGCGTTTTGTTTTGTTCTTTTAATTCGTTGTACGCGTAAACATTTTCAATGGAAACGGAGGTGATATCGGCCAGGGATTGCAGCATCACCATGTCTTCTTCTGATGGGGAATGACTCTTAGCCCAGTAGTTGCCAATAGCGCCAATAGGATCGAGTGTCCTTATGGGAACCATGGCTAAACTTTTTACAAAGGTGGGTTTATACGCTTCGATGGGTATCCGGTTGTCTGTGTAGATGTCGTCTATTATAACACATTTTTTATTTATCATAGCCCATCCACTTATGCAGGCCGTCATCGGAAATTTCTGGCCTTTCCATAATGGTGTAATAGCGTCTTCCGCCACATAGTAACACATGCCGTTGTCTTTAAGAACAAAGGTGGCGCCATCTGCACCGGTGAGATTTCTGGCTGTTTTCCGGACAATGTCGGTTATTGTGTCAATGTCCCTTGCCAATGATAATTTTTGGACGGTGTGGACGAGGAGTTTGATTTTTTCAATATCCATAACGAAATGCTATAACTCATTTAAATTTTAGCGATAAAAAATTAGTTTGTTAGCATACCTGGATCCTTGTTTGGGGCTTTACGAAAAGGGCAGCCTTTTACCTTCACGTTTGTAAAGCTTTTATATTTTTAAGTTCGCGTTTGCTTCACTAAATGAGGACATCAGTAGGTAGTACGAAAGTAATCATTTTCAAATAAATATCCAAATAGTTATATACATTCATCCTAGTCCTTGTTTGAGCGCCAGCGGATTATCTGCTTAAACAAGAACCCGTTTTATATATCGTTAGAATGAATGAGTTTGTTTTTTGGTCTGAATTGCTCTCATTTTTTTGCGTCAACAACTGCAAGGTTATTAATAATTTTCCATTCGTTATCGGTATCCAGTACCAATGAGTTGTATGAAATAAAACTGTTTTCAGAGCTTTCCAGGCGAAGTTTAACAATTGCAATAGTCTTATTCTCGTCAATATTTTCAATTATCATAGTTCTTGGTAAACCACCAAAAATTCCTGTTTTGATATTTTCTAAGTATTTTCTTTTGTCAATAATTGTCACACCCTGTGTTCCCATAAAACCATTGTTTGTTACCCGAAAATCCTTATGTAGTACTTTGTCTAGAAGTGAGATGTCGCTGTTATCACCACCTTTTACAAAATCTGTTACAGCTTGTTTTATTTTACTTGTCATTTTTATTTGCCTAAGTTCAGTTTAATAAATAATAGAGTTAATAGAATTTGTCTTCCAAAATAATCTTTAGATACTGCGAGGCTGTCTGTAAGGTGCCTTCTACAATAGCCTCCGCAGCGCTTCATGCTTACTATGTCGTGATAGTTTAATTCCAAATTTCATTCTTTTCAGTCAATATCATTGGTTTGTTGTCTGTCACTACAATGGTATGTTCGTGTTGTGCCATATAACCGCCTTTGTTTCCAACCATTGTCCAGCCATCGTTCAAGGTCACTGCATAGGTTGAATGTGTAGATATAAACGTCTCAATAGCTACTACAGAATTTTTTTTGAATCGCGTGTGGTTAAACCGGTCTTTAAAATTTGCAATTTCAGATGGTTCTTCGTGTAAACTTCTTCCAATTCCGTGGCCGGTTAGATTTTTGATTACTTTGTATCCCTGTTTTTTTGCTTCTGTTTCTATAAGGTGTCCAATATCTGAAACTCTGACACCACCTTTGATATGTGTTAATGCTTTTCTTAAAATGTCTTTGGAAGCATTTACAAGTTTTTGATGTCCGAATTTGTCTTCTCCAAGAACAAACGAAGCCCCATTATCTGACCAAAACCCTTCTAGTTCTGCTGAAACGTCAATATTTACCAGGT
>CAZMHW010000515.1:0-3173 GCA_964566105.1 uncultured Akkermansia sp. | reverse complement strand
CAAACTTGTTACTGAATGTGTTTGTACCATTACTAACATTAACAATGTAAACACCCTGCTGTAAAAACGAAACGTCAATTTGTTGTCCGCTTTCTACCCTTCCTTCTGCAAGTTTTTTACCCGTTAAATCATACACTGCATACTTTAGGTCTTGATTTGCAAGCGTAGGATTATTAACTGTTAAATAGTTAGATGTAGGGTTAGGATAAAAACCAAAAGAAAAAACAGTATTTGCAAAATCCTCAATACCAACATACGTATTTAACGCAACCATATCAAATCTTGTAATAGTAGCGGTGGTTTGCGTACCATTATTTTGAGGCTGATAATAAGGAATGCCCGCTCCGTTATCTAAAGGAAATGTGTTTGACGAAGCGGAACAGCCCGCTACGTGCAAAATATTTAATGTTGTCAGCGCAACCGAAACGCCTCCGTCTGGTTGGAACAATGTTTCGTGAGCGGGACTTCCTAAATAAGTTGACCAAAGCATATTGGTATTTCCATTTATATGAGCAGTAACAAAGTTATCCAAGCCACCTACAGCAGTAGAAGTGAACATTGCGCCCAGATTAGTAGTTGGAAAATTATTGCTCATTGTGGCTCCAGCAATATACATCACATTGTTATTGGAAAATTGTAAATCATAAGCTGCTTCAAACGCACTACCGCCTAAAAAAGTGTTATGTGATGTGGTTGATAAGTTGAGCGAGTGAACACTAAAACATGCATCTAAATCATTTGCGGCGCAAGTTCCATCATAATAATAATTACCAGAATTAACTGGGGTCATACTACTGTTGGCTTGTCCTGCAGCATAAACAAGATTATTATTAATTTTTACCGCATAATTTACTAGATTTCCATTTGTATATTTTGCGCTATTTAAAGAACCTCCAATAGAAAAATAAGCTAGGATACCATCGTACTTTCCTGCAACAAACTTACTATTTACACTGCCCGGTAAATTTATTCCTCCTGCCTTTCCGCATGCAAGCAACTCTGTACCATAAATATCAATGCCATAAAAATAATCGTTGGCTACGTTATTGGCATTTGTGCCCAAGGAGCTTGTTCCATAAAATGTAAACCAGCTTTGTGCGCTTGTGCTTGCATCAAATCTCATAATAATGGCATCAGGGACAGGAACAAATGCCTGTGATGTCTGAGCCGTGTTAAATGCCTGCTGATACATGCCAGAAGTACCCACCGTTGAAAGGTTTGTAGAAGCGCTACTACCGACAACAAAAAAATTGCCAGCAAAGTCAAATTTACAACCCCTGAAAATATCTTCATCATTACCGCCAAAATACGTTGTCCATTTGTTTTGCATTGTCGGCCCTGAAAAACCTATTTGCAAAATAAAACCATCTGGAAAACCTACTCCTCCTAGAGTATTATCATTAAACGCACCGGTTTTTACAGAGACAGGTAAATTATTTGAAGATGTTCGACCAACACAATAAATATCATTACCATTAAAATCAAAGTCATATATTTCTTCGGGACCAGAGCCACCAATATACGTACTCCATTGCAATTGACCTAAAACATCGAATTTCGCTATAAAACCATCTTCAAAATCAGGTGCTACCTGAAACGCACCAGTACTGCCAGGAAAATTAGAAGAAGCGGTTTGTCCTGCCGTATAAAGATTATTACTTGCATCCGTATGGCTTTTATGAGTCCAATCGCGGGTGTCCGAACCAAAATAGGTACTCCAATCAATTCCGTTTCTTGCTGCTGGAACGGCAGGCCCCTGACTAACTTGTATAATTAAAGGTAAAGAAGTGTTATAAGGATCGCCATTATTTATTTTATAGCGGTCAGTACCGATGTTTTGCCAAGAAGCGTTACAAATAGTAATTGGCGTTACAACATTACCAACAATAGAATATTGGTACATTTTAGGTTTCACGAATTTTATACCGTCCCAATTCGCATTTACCAAAAGGTCGCTACCAGAAATGGCGTTACTTTTCGAGCCCTTAAAGTGCAACATAATCTGGTTAGGGTCGCCACCGGGATAAACGATGTAATAAATTTTCAAGCCTGTATTGTTACTGGTATAAACCATGTCAATATTCGGATAGATGGATTGAACTGCTATTGCCGCGCCTCCTCTCACATCAACTCTGCCCGCAGAGCCAAAGTTTTGGTTAAAGTAATTTAATATGCAGGTGTTTTGTGTATCGACACGGGCAAAAAATGCAGAATTGTTACCTCTGTCCATTTCTAAATCTATTCTGTGAAGTGAATCTGGGTTTCCCGCAGTACCATCTGTCTTTGCGAATACAAAAGAGATGTTGTTGTTTTTCTTTAAAAGATATTGGCGGGGAAAACTATATTTTGTATAGAAAGCAACGTCTTCAATGGCATCGCTCTGTGTTTCGTTGGCAAAACGAATTTCGCCTCGGTTAGGATAAAAGAAATGATTCTGTCCAAAATCTTCGTAAGTACCGTTATACTCAGGAATTGGATTGGGAATTGTAATAGATGGTGTAATTTGTGCTTTTGTCGTTATAACCGATACGGCTATAAGACATGAAAGAATAATTTTTTTCATAATTTATTTTTTTTGAGTTTTTATAAAAAATTTGATTTTTAATAGAGTCCATTTATTATTATTTTACAGTTGATTTTTTTGTTCATTGATTTTTTCTTGAGCTATTCGTAATTATTTAAGGGTAACCGAATATTTTATGATAGTATGAAGTTAAGCAACATTTTGTTGCCCACAAATAAAAAATACCGCACGCCCGTGGCATGCGCTTTTGACCGACTGTAAGGAGATGCGCAAACACGCCCCGACTTTTCGTCGGGGCACCGCTTTGTTTTGTGCGGTAGGAATTTAGCTCTTTTGCTTTTACAAGTGTGTTCGCCAGTCCGAAGGGTAAAAGCAAATGTGCTAAATTAGCGATAGCCATTACGGGTTTGTCAAACCCGAAAAAAAAGGGAGGAAAAATTTTAAATTCTTTTGTCGGGATGTCAGTACGAGGCAAAAAAACGCCACCGAAATGTCCCGATGTCGACCGAAATGTTAAAGACCGAGAAGCTACTGCCTCTGTCAAACCGTTATGTCTGTGCGATGTCACGCCTTGCATATAACGTATTCGGGGCTGGCGTAGTTTTTTGCTTGTCCAAGTTATGTATTTGAGCGTTAACACGCAAAAAAT
>CAZMHW010000514.1:0-3176 GCA_964566105.1 uncultured Akkermansia sp. | reverse complement strand
ATGTGCAATTTACCTTGGGTATATTCGAGGATGGCCAGATTACGTTGCACCATGAGTTCTTCCGCCAGGGCCGGAATACCCTTAAGGCCAAGAGTTGTGGCTACTTCTCCCTCGTTCATTTGTCCGCCATACGAAATACTTTCGTCGTTACAATGTGTAATAATAAGGGATTCCACATTATCCGCGTATTGCAGTGCGCGCATGATCATACCCGCATCCTTAATAGGATGCTTATGATCGCTAAAAGCCACTGCTCCCGACATTTTCATGTCATACATTTCAGAAAGGTCTTTCCCTTTACCATCCATAGTAATGGTACCAAAAGGCAACACATCTACCAGTTTGTTACGTGTTTTATTCAGAATATACTCTATCTGGGATTTGCCGTGTAATGCAGGCTGATTATAGTTATGCACGCAAACAGCCGTAAAACCACCCGCAGCGGCACATTTAATCAAACTGTCCAAATCCTCCTTATGTTCAAAACCAGGATCACAACTCACTACCTGCATGTCCATCCAACCAATAGATACATATAAGTCCTTTTCCTCAATTATCTTCACGTTTCCTTTGGGCACAATAGACTTCTTTATTTCAACAATCGTTCCGCTTTCTATGAGAATATCCATCACTTTATTATTTAAAGTGCTCCCGTTTGCAATAATTGTTGCGTCTTTAATTAATATGTTCATGCTAAAGATTTATTTTAATAATCGTAAGAGTACTACTTCAATGCCAATAAATACCAGGGCTAAAATTATAAATAATTTCCATAATTTTTTTCCTTCTACTCCCTCCAGAATTTGTTTTGAAAGATCGGACTGGGTATCACTGATCAGCTTAACCGATTTCCAGGCCTTATCGTTTATAATTTTGGAAATTTCTTCTACATTCATACAAACAAGATCTGACTCTCTGCGTGAATAATTAAAGGCCAGAGGTAAAATATCCTGACCAAGATGATTAACCGTGTAAAAACCCGGACTATTAATCTGTTCTTGAGTATAAATAGTCAAAGCGTTATTAACGTTTCTAAGTTCCGGAATTACATCCAGGCTACCATCAGATTTCCGAACATGAGGAGGTTGTTCCCGGTAGGTTCCATCATTCTTCAGCGCAATGGCCGTATTGGAATTTACATTGTATGACAGAGGTATTGTATTGAGACTACTGAAACAAATGCGGTAAAAAGTAGGCACAAAGAGGGCGTGTTTACTGAAATTTGTTCCGTTGTTCGAAAAAGGAGTGGAAAATAAATATAAATCCGCATTGTTGAATTTACATTTCCCAAAAAACACATCGCCGTTGTTCAGGGTTAATACCGGCTCAAAATTATTGCGGCTGTTGCGCCCCAAGACGAAGTGTTTATTTACAAGCGGAAGATTTAAACGATCTTCTATTTTTTCAAAAACCCCTTCATAAAATCCGGAAGCCATTTCTATTTTATCAACTTTAAGAACACTGGCGCTATCCAAAGTCATGAGTTGCGGAAGGTTTAGGCTGGTAAAAGCCTCCTTATAAGAAACATTTTCTGCCTTTACTGAGGGAATAATAACGAGGGCTCCCCCCTTTTCGGAAAATTTTATTAATTCAGAAGTTAAACCACTGCTTACCTCATTGAGTTGGTTCAGTACGATTACATCTGTGTTTTTAAAAAGACTGTAATCAATAGTTTGCTCCGACAAAAAACTAAAATTGAAAATACTGTCATTTTTAAAAAGGGAAGAAAAGGAATTGTCGATCCCTGCATCCCTGCCGTTAATAAGGCAAACACCAACATTTACTTTTGAGTTAAACGCAAAAAACAATTCGTCATCAAATGTCACCGGATAATCCTCAATTTTTACAGAGCCATAATTTAAACCCGCCTGTTTACATTCAAACGTAAAAAGAACTTCGGTTTCAGCATTCGCCTCCAGCGAAAAAGATGCGATTGCTATTTGCTGTTTGTTTAAAAAAAGTTTGGCTGATCCCGCATCAATTACATGATTACCTGTGTTGTTAATTTTAGCATGCAACTTTTGGATAAAGCCTTTTTGTTGCAGAGGTGATTCGAACCAGCAACTGTCGACGGTAACATTATTTACCTGATTGGCCGTTAACGGAATGAGAGTGACACCAATGGTGGAATCAGGCACCATTTTATCAATATCAAATGTAGAACGTTGTGCGTCCGAAAAAATATAAATGCGTTTATTCGGCAAACTAGACCCGCGCAAAAATTCGTTTTGCCTTTTCAAAACGTCGCTCAGGTTTCTGACGGTGGGTGAAATTTTGATTTCATCGAGTAAATTCAAGGCATCCTCTTTGCTGTTAAAACGCTGATGACGCCCTTCAAAATCGCAGGTAATAATGTGAATCTTATCGGTATTTCCTGAAGCTTTGAGTAACTCCCGGGCCTGCGTTTTAGCCAGTTCGAGCAAAGGCCCTTGTTTACTTACATTTTCCATGCTAAAGGAATTGTCAATAAAAATGCTGACAGCGGAAGCTCCGGCGTTCTTTACCGGATTTGACTTATCCGGTATAATCGGCTGAGCAAAGGCCAAAACCAAACAAACAATTGCGAGACACCTGGCAGCGAGAATAAGAATTTCCTTTAAACGGGATTTAGATTTGCTTTCCTGTTGAAGTTCTCTTAAAAATTTAACATTTGTAAAGTAGACCTTTTTATACTTCCGGAAATTAAACAGATGTATGATAATTGGAACCGCAATTGCCGCTAAAGCCCATAAGAACAAGGGAGAAACAAACGTCATAGAGCATAAAAATACTAAATAACCCCCTGTTAGACAACCCCGGATATTTATATTTTAAGAAAGATATAGACAAGTATATTTTCTCTGCCAGGTAATTACATTTTTTGTATATTTACCTTAGTTAATAGCATATGTCATGAACTCAGCGATCGCTTCTCTCGGAAAAAACATCATATTAGTGGGAATTGTTTTCCTGTCCGTGTTGAATTTTTTCTTCGCTTGGCTTAACTGGAAAGAGCTCGTTGGCATACAGAGTCTCGTTGGACTCGCCTATATCTTTCTAAGCTGTTACGAGTACCTTAACGCAAGTTACAAAGCATCACTACCCGTTCAACGTTACCCTTATTTCAGCAGCCAGTTTGTTATGTTTAGAGCGCTCAAAATTGGTATTTTTCTTGCCTTCGCCGTATTGCTCTACGT
>CAZMHW010000513.1:0-3187 GCA_964566105.1 uncultured Akkermansia sp. | reverse complement strand
CACTTAAAATAGCATATTCACTGCTTTTAATGCTTGGTTGCGTTTTTAAGCTGGTTTCGTAAATGTATTGCACGTTGTTTTCGAGAAGTTGTGATTCCTGAATATTCAGGTCCGGACGTTCTATATTGAAAGTAGTTACGCTGTCCAGGTTCATGAGTTGTTTTAAACTAAGCAGAGAAAGCTGATAATTATTTTCGGCGGTGGTAAGATTTACCTGATCATTAGCCAGCTGGGCCCTGATATCGTATTCTACACTTTTGGCAAGAGCTCCTGCTGTTACTAACTTAGTGGTTCGGTCCAGTTGTTCTTTGGAAACATCCAGTTGATTTTGTGAGATTTTGAGAATTTCTTCCGAAAAAATAACGCCAATATAGGCGTTGGCAACATTCAGGGAGAGATCGTTTTGTTGTTGTTTTAAACGTTCAACACCGCTTAGGTAATTGTATTCGTTGGCTTTAATGTTATTATACTGACTTAAGCCACTCCACAATACCACACTGCTACTCAAATAAAAATTTTGAGAAAGAACCTGAGTGCTTGCAAAGGTATTGGTGAACCGGTCGATGGTTTGACCAAAATTGTATACGTGAGAAGCTCCTGCATTTAGACTTGGAAGAACCGCTGCTTTACTTTGATCGGTGTTATTTTTATTTATTTCATTGTTTAAAGCGCTTTGCTTTAAAGTAATGTTGTGATTAATGGCGTAAGTAATGCATTGTTGAAGATCCCAGCGGGATTGGGAAATTCCTGTCAGGGAAAAACTGGTCAGAATAAGTAGAAATAGCTTTTTCATGGTATAATTGTCCTTAAAATTAATTAAATAATATGGGTTACGGACTGTTGTAAAGAAATCTTACAGGAGCGGTAAAATTCAGGTTTATTCAGTTAACACCTCATATGAGATCCGGGTCAGGCCTGAACTTGTTTGGGTTTGGTTTTTCTCTTGTTGAGGTTTATTACAATCAAAAGAAAAATAACCGCGTCTCCCACAACGGTAAGAAGGCTATAGGTAGGGGAGTTAAAAAAGTAGGTCAGAATGGAAGATCCTATAGTAATGACCGAAAAAGAGTAAATAACAATAACGGTTTTAACATGCCCGTACCCGCAATCGAGTAATTTGTGGTGGATATGATTTCGATCTGCATTAAAAGGCGATTGTCCTTTCAGAGCTCTGATAATAAATACCCTCAGGGTATCTATTAGGGGGTAGGCAAGGGCCGAAATGGCGAATACAGGTTTACTGATGTGCACCCAGAATTGATCCAATTGATTAATGGGATATTCTATCATTTTTATGGCCAATACGCAGATAAACATACCTATAACCAAAGAACCCGAATCACCCATAAAAATTTTTGCAGGAGAGAAATTAAAAATCAAAAAACCGGTCAATGCTCCGGCAAGGGCAAATGAGAGCGCAGCATAACCAAATTCATTGGCAAAAATAAACCAGAAACCAAAGGCACAACAACTCAAAAAACCAACTCCGGCAGCTAAGCCGTCTACACCGTCAATCAGATTAAAGGCGTTAACCACCACTACATAAGTGAAAATAGAAATGAATACACTCCCCCAATAAGGTATGTCGTAAACCCCAAAAATGCCATGTAAGCCGGTGATTCGAATATCACCCATTAACACAAGGATGAGCGCAACAACTATGTGTGCGAATAATTTCTTCACTGGGGCTGTACCAATAATGTCGTCTTTTACCCCAACAAAAAATAAAATCAAACTGGTAGCAATGATCAGTTTAAATTCGGTGACTGACTTAAATATTTTGTCGTAGTAAATCCGGTCTTCTACATTGTACCAGAGGGCGTATGCAAACAAAGTGCCGGCATAAATGATAATGCCCCCAATAGTAGGAACCGATCGTTTGTGAATTTTACGCTCTTCGCTTGGTGCATCAATGAGGCGCTTTAAAACAGCAACTTTGATCAAAGCAGGTGTTGAGTAGAGAACTACAATGAAAGAAGTTAAAAAAACGAGTATAAGCGCTGCCATTTAAAAGTCGTAATACAAATTATAAATACTGGTCTTTAAACCGAAGTAGAGATAACTTGTTTTGTTATTCAAAGTGTTAAAGGTAGAAAAATTTTGAGTTCTGTAAAGCATTCCGACGTAGATGTTTAAATTATAAGCCGGGTTTATGGTATAACCAATTTTGGGATTAACCAGTGTGGTGAACGCATAAGCCTTGTTTCCCAGCGGAATTGTCTGGTAATTGTATTTAAGGTTAAAATAAAAGCGTTTTAATTTGTAATCTACAATACCAATAAACTCATCACCACGTCCTGGTGTGTAGGCAAGGGTTTGGTTGTAATGTGAATAAGATTGGTCGGTAACATTGGGAGTGGGATTCAGATAACTTCCATCAGAGACATGGTTATATTCCAGTTGCAGAAAGAGTTTTTTTACACCAAATACGTCAAAACAATTTATACCGGCCTGATAACCCCAGCCATCCCCGGCAGGGCCATCGTTAGAGAGTTTATCCAACATAACTTGTCCATAAATATTGGTTTTGTTGTTTAATTTTATTTTTAGATCAGCCCCGGTCAAAATATTATTTTTATTATCCAGTCCATAACTCAACAGATTGGTGTAGATAACAGGATTAAAATACTGCCAGGTAATATGCTGCCTGTTCTTTTCGTCTCCTGCTTGCCAGATCAATCCTTGAAAAAAACCAATATTAACAGCGGGATTGAGGTTTATGCTCAGGTATTGAAACGAAGCTGCTTTTTTCTGAAATAACCGCTCTGCACCGGGGTTAATGACTTTTGAGGCGGAAACAAGGTTCATAAAAACCGAGTAAATATTGGTGTATTGCACTCTGCCCTTAAACCACTGTTGTGTAATTCTGGCGTAAGGATAATTGAATGAATTGTCACTCAAAAGCAGAGAACGGTAGCCGTTCCCGATCTTCTGTTTGCCATGACCTACCTGGATGTTGAGGTTTTTTAGCGCCTGAACAGAAACAAAACCTGAGGAAAAAGCGTAGTCAAATCCAATTTCTTTAAATTGTTTCCACCGTCCCTGACCCGGTACGACAAACGTGTTTTTAGCAGAGGTGGCGATGTATCCCGGAAAGAGTGATTGATTTTCGGCAAGGAGACTTTCAAAGTATACTTTTTCTCCCACGTAACCACTGGCAATAACTCCTCTGGTATTAGTGTATAAC
>CAZMHW010000512.1:0-3189 GCA_964566105.1 uncultured Akkermansia sp. | reverse complement strand
CCGTAACCGTCTGTAAACGTATAGATCATGTCGCCTTTTTCAAGACTTACTTCGTTAAAGGTAAATACACTGGTGTCATCGTGAGATTTTCCAACAGGCATTTTATCCGCCTTACAGTTAATAATGGTTTTATTGCGAATGATACAGAAGCTGTTATTAGCCGCAGCAAACTGAAGTTTCATGTTCTTGATGTCCAGTTTACATAAAATAGCGTCCATACCATCTTTACTTTCCTCCAAACTTCCCTCAGGATTCAACGCTTTAATAATACCTGCCTTCACTTCGTTCAACACCAGATCAGGCCGCGTAATTTTTTGATTAATCGCGTCATTTAATTTGCTGATGTTCAGTAAGCTCATAAAAGCCCCGGGAACACCGTGTCCGGTCGAATCGGCCGTAATATAGACAAAACTGTCGGGTAAACGTGCTGCCCAATAGAAGTCACCAGCCACAATGTCTTTTGGTTTAAAGAGCACAAAATGATCATTCAGGTTGGCCTTCATCATATTGGAGTTGGCCATTAAAGCGGTCTGAATTCTCTTCGCGTAATTAATACTGTCTAAAATTTCTTTTTGTTTTTCGTCAACCAAATGTTTTTGTTTTTCAATCTCACTCTTTTGCTCCGATAAGAGTTTATTGGCCTTTCGCCTTTGATTGTTACTTCGTATGGTAAACAACAACAAGATGATGCCGATGGAAGAGAGGATGGCAATAATGGAGATCACATTTTTTTGTTTGCCGATAATGCCCTTACTTTCTTCAATTTCAGCTCTGTTTTTGCGAATATCATCCTCCTGTTTACTCATCAGGTCTTTTTGTTCCTGAATTCTCAAACTTACCTGATCGTACTCGTGTTGTTTAGCCTTAAGAACTTCCATTTTACTTTTAAGACTATCCTCCATTTGTTTTACCATGGCTTCTTTTGCCTTCTTCTCTTCTTCCAGGTTTTTATAACTTGTCAGAATTTGTTTGATATCGTCTTTGTTAACGTTTACTTCAGCTGCACCGGAAGCGATGGCATTGAACTTATCAAAAATAGAACTCCATTCTTTTTCTTTTACAATGGCAGCAGCGTAAAGCCCATCTTTAACTACGAGATTAGACTCTTCTAGTTTAGGTTTGTTGATAATGTATTTGATTCGGCCTCCGGTTTCGGCAAAAGAGATCATGGACTTTTTGTAATCCAGAAGTTTTTCCGCGATCATTAAAACACCTTTACCTCGTATTTTGGAATAGATGGACCAGAGATTATCGTTTTTGGAACCATCCACCACCAACATCTGGCAAGGTTTTATGTCGTTGATGCTTTTACAGTAAATAACCTTAATAGGTATTTTATTCCTGAATTTAGCAACATTTCCTATTCCATTTAGTTGATTGTGCAGTGCTTCAGAGCTCATCACACAGATCACAAACTCCTTCATGCGGTCTTCGCCCGGCCAGATTACAAAATTGGTAAACTTGTAGATGTAAACGGCTTTCAACTGTGCCGCATCAATCTTTTTCTGAGAAAAGCCTGAAAATAACAAGAGACAAGTGAATAAAAAAGAAAGTATAATCTTGTTTTTTGTGATCACTGCTTTTATACGGGTTAAAATTTAAACGAAATTAATTTACTTGTGCTAATATACTTTATCATTTTCAATAATTAAACTTTTTACCCTTTTTTAGACGAAAATAGGGTCTTTTTATTCGTTTTAGGCCTTTTTTACTTTTTTTTGGCTGTTGAAAAAGTTTTTTGTTTCGATAAAGCCATTCGTTTTGTCGATTAACTTTTGAATTTTATCTATCAACGCCCTAATATATTTTTTATCTCTGGTAAAGTGCTTCAATCCTGCGCGTCTCTAGCTATTATAAATCATTTGGAGTGTATTTTTTAGCTACTTTTGTTTTTAAGAATGCCTTAATAGTAAAGAACAGCCAGCAACCCAATAGTTACTTTTGCAGAGGAAATGATGAGTCAGAGATTTAGTTTATTTTATGCCGGATACACGTCCTATGCACCAGCCCTTTACTTTAATCAGTTGGACTTTATAAACAGGTGTGATTGTAACGGTAAAGCGGAATTACAAAACGCAGTCTCCCGTTTGTCAAAAATCACACACGACAAATTAGACGAATACAACTCCCACCTCAAAACAGCTACCAGTATTGCTAAACATTTTGATCTCGACGTACCCGCCGAACCAACTAGTCACGAAGAGTTTTTTAACTGGCTGAATAACTATGTAGCGGCGGTAGAAAATGAGTTTCCGATGAGCCGCATAGACCACTATTATTTTTTATACGCACGTAAAATAGCCGAAATTGTTTGCAACAATGGAATGATTAAAACGTATCTTGAAGTAACACGCGAGGGTAATAAACAGATTGACCTTTCTCAAAAGATAGACAAATGTCTGAAGGATACGGAATACACCTTGTTTAAACTGATGGCTGCCGCGGCACTTTTGTCAAGTGAACCAAGGCAGAATTATTTCAATTTGTATTACAGGTCTCTTTGTGCCGAGTTTGATCTCATTAAAGATGTTGATGTTGCCTCTCTGCAGGATCAACAGTTAAATAAACTGGAAGCAGGGATTAAAGATTATGATCTGTTGGTAATGGATGGATTTAAAAAATGCATCGGAATGCTGAAAGAACTTGGTATTTAGCCCTGAATTAAATTGTAAATCCAATTACGAGAATATCATCCACCTGTTCGTTTTCCATTTTCCAGTCTAAGTGTTCCTCACGAATGTTTTGCTCCTGAGCCGCGAAATCGAGCTTTGAATTTTTAATCAGTAATTCCTTAAATCTTCCCGTACTGTATTTTTTATCTCTCGGTCCACCAAACTGGTCGGCATAACCATCGGTAAAGATGTAGAAGCTGTCTCCGTTATTTGTATTCAGAGTGTGGGTTGTATATGAAATCAATTCAGTTCTGTCTTTTTGTTTGGTACCAATAGGTATTTTGTCGGCTTTCACTTCCTTTAATTCGCCTTCTTTGCTCACAATCCAGAGTGGACGCATGGCGCCGGCATATTCAAGGGTGTTTTGCCCGTGGTTTATTTTACAAATAGCAATGTCCATTCCATCTTTCGATTCGGATTCATTTTTGTGAAGTACCTCCAGAACACCGTCATTCAATTCTTTTAAAATCAGACTGGGTTCGGTTATTTTTTTCTCGTTCACAATGCGGTTCAATAC